>NZ_JAMYJY010000002.1:0-93297 GCF_024136985.1 Haloferax sp. AB510 | reverse complement strand
CTCGGTACTTTTTAGGTGGGTAGCAAGGATGATGAACATCCATATAATGCGCCCACGCAAAGAAATTCGACTCAACTTCTTCAATCCATTCTAAACAGTCTTCTGTGATCACTTCTGCACTAACGTACGGACGCGGCTTGCCGCGAACAAATTGATATACAGACTTTATATGCTGTGTGAAATTCAGCTTTTCATCAAGATACCGAAGCTTTGGATGGTTTACTTCAATCCCACGAGGAAAAATCTTTGTTGCCACACCCATGAGTGGGTTTTGGTAGTCTTTGAATTCGTCAAATCCGACATCATAGTTAAAGTGATGGGAAAGGAACGGATTCGATTGGAAACCACCTGTCTCAAAGCCTGCTTTATTCATCTGTACAGAGAGTCTAGGCCTGGACTCATCGAGGGGACCAAGGCCACCACATGACAGCGGTAAGGTCCCAGTAAGTATTCCCGGGAATGAGACTGCAGTTGCAGGTCCAGTCGCAAAGGCAGAATCAAACGAAACACCATCTTCGATAAGCTCATCAATAGCCGGTGTTTGGGACTGGTTGCCAGTTGAGAGTGGCAAATGGTCTTTTCTGACGGAGTCAACAGTTAAGAGCAATACGTTGTCTGGCATTTGGCTATGCCTCATTATCCCCTCACATGACATATGATTTTTCATTAAGACAGTGCCGAGAATAATATCTTGGTAATGTACTGAAAAACCTTCATCATAGTTTAGTAATTAGGATGGGAAATCAAATGCTGGGAGAGACAATCACTACTCCTTCACGCATCACTTAGTCGATCGCGGATCTTCCACAAACTCATACAACCCACCTCGATTTAACTGCGTAATCCAGCCAGCATTCGTCAGATTTCGAAGCGCGTACTCGACCTGGCCTTTCTCCAGATCCGAATGCTCACGCAGATACAGCGGATTAACACGACCCCACGGTGAACCAGAACGCCGCCCCTGCTTGAATAACTCGAGGACGACTTCCTCCCGTTCGTTCGGTTCGTAGCGTTCGTTGACCATGTATGGCGCGCAGTTCTGACTCCGTATGCATAATACTCAGCAATTCACCAAGCATGTAATCGAACTGTTTGCCAAGCATTTTGCTAAGCAAAACTCCTAAATAGCCACCGTCCGTAGCAGCTATCGATAAGCACGGGTCGCCTCAAAGGAGAGGACGGTGCTGGAGACACCGCCCCGTGCTTCGCCCAAGACGAAGCATGAGCAACTCAGATAGAGATAGACAAGAGTCTGTTGAACAGTATCACGACTACCAAACGTTCCCGGTGGGGGTCTGACGGATGCAGCGATACGAATGGCTCGACGAGCGAGTCGACGAGATTATCGAACGCTATGAAGCGGGACAGTCGCTCCGAGAGATTGCGGACGTGTTCGATGTGTCCACGAGACCAATTCAGAGTCGGCTGCACGACTCCGATGTCGCAATGCGAAATGGTGGTCCAGCGTACGCACAGTTAGCGAGCCGAAGGGACGAGCTGGTCGAAGCGTACGAGCGTCGGCGTTCCCTCCAGTCGCTTGCGGACCAGTACGACACGTCCCCGGTCGCAATTCGGTTCCATCTTGAAAAGGCGGGTGCCGATCCCATCTCACTCCCGAAGACGACTGACCACGGACTGAATCCATCTCAGGTGTCGGTTATCCAGGGAGAATTACTCGGTGACGGGTGCTTACACTCTCGATACGATGGGTCGTGTTTCTTCCAACTCTCGACGACGACGGAAGGACACGCACGTCGGCTGATTGAGAAGCTTCCCGATGGGTTCTTCCCGGAGTCCCAGCCGAACTCGTTCACCCGGCTGAATCAGTTTACTGACGAAGACTACACGTCCTGGATAGTCACGTCACGACCGCAACCACGCCTCCAACGAATGTACGAGGAGTGGTACGAAATCAGGGACGAGAAGAACAACCGAAAAATCGTCCCGGAGGACTTCCACCTCGACAAGACAGCACTCCTGCATTGGTACTGGGGTGACGGGAACTGTTCCATTCGCGACAGCGGCGCGCCGCGCGTTTCCTTTGCGACCCACGGCTTTCCCGAGTCGTGCGTCGAACACCTCCAGTCAGAGGTCGACCGCCTGGGCTACGACAACTACGCAGTCAGACAGAAGGGCATCGAGGACGGGTCCGGATTGTACATTCGCCTTCGTGACTACGATGCACGGACGTTCCTCGACGACTTACGGCGTTCGAATACGCTCATGGCGTACGACTACAAATTCCCGGTTCCTGTGAAGAACGAATGACTGAGTAGTCCATAGTACACCTCGACCTCTTTCTTCACCACCCAGACTCAGTCGCAGAGTCGTTAGCCCAAGCACTCGCGGGAGAGACACCGCCGACCGAACCGACCACACGCGCCGAGAAGTACGATTGGGACAGCGTCGCCGACCAAGCCGAGGCGGCGTATCGTCGGGCAGTTAACGGTAGCTGGTAGTTGTCGAGGTGAACCGGGAGACACACCACAGTCGTGAACACTTATCGGCCAACCTCTAAACTGAACACCAATGACCCAACACCCGCGTCGACGTGTCCTCGGCATCCTCGTCTTACTGGGGTGTTTGTTCGGACTCATGGTCTGGTTTGGATCACTTGCACCTGCACCAGGGGTAGGCGCATATCCCGGGTCCGAAGAGTTGGGTACAGACTACGACGCGTGGGTGGGCGACCAGGTGAGTCTCACGGGCACGGTCATCGATACTGACCCGCTCACGATCAGCGCTGAGTATGGGGCTGGTGAACAGGTCCGTCTTCGCGTTACCGACGCCGCTGTCGATGCGCAGCAGGGTGACAGTCTCTCAGTATACGGTGTCGTCGAACCAGATCGGACGATTCGTTCGTTGAACGCCTACACCGTCCCGCCGGGGAACTACCTGTACATGTACGCAGTTTCGTTCCTCGCTGGCCTGTGGGTGCTTGGGAGAATTATCCGGTCGTGGCGTCTCGACGAGACGTGGTCGCTCGTGCCGCGGGAGACTCCACTCGGGATCGGTGACTTCACCACCCAATCTACGCAGTCGGAGGACCACGATGCCTGACCTGCTCTCACACGTCCTGCTCGCATACACGATTGCCACGGTCGCCTCGTGGCGCTACGAGTGGATCACGCGTCCGTACGTCACCGTCGCGATGGCTGGGGCGTTCATCCCCGATATGACCAAGGTCAGGTTACTGATTCCAAGCGCTCGAGTCGAACAATTGCTCGGGATACCGTTTGATTGGATTGGCCTTCACACCGCAGGTGCAGCCCTGTGTTCGGTCCTTATTGGTGTTCTTCTCGTCTCCGAGTCGGAGCGCAGCCGTGTGTTTGCGCTTCTCTCAGTCGGTGCTGCGTCGCACCTCATCGCGGACGCGTTCCTATTGAAACCGACTGGGTTATCGTATCCACTCCTCTGGCCGCTCACGCGACTTCACCCACCAACACCCGGGTTGTACCTGAGTACGGATTTCGAACCGTCCATCGTCTTCGGTGCAATCGCACTCACCGTCTATGTTATCACTCGATTGCAGACAGACCGAGCGTCTTCGTAATTCAGTCCCTTCGTCTACCCCAGGTGTATAGCCCTACAGCTAACCTCCACACCCAGGTACCCGGACAGCCTATATCACCCACTCCGACCCACGAATTGGGTTGATACACACGACACCATCGAGTGTGAGAGTACATTTCGTATGCTTTCTCTAGAATAAGACACCCTGTGAGTGCTCGGACCGGAGGGGAGTCCACACACCATCGCTCGGTTCCAGAGTCACAGTACACGTGGTAGTCTCCGCACGTAGTGAGAGAGTACATTTCGTATGCTCTGTCTCACGAAAACGCCCTCGAAACGCCAGTATCGTCGGGTAGAACCAATCGTCGTTCGAGATGAGAAAGCATACGAAACAGACGAAGTGTGGTTTTATATAGTACATCGTCCTGGTTTCTGTAAGGACATGGCAGGACCGTTCAGCGACATGACGGAGACAATCTTCGCTGACAAAAGTGTACTCAGCGAAGAGTACCAGCCCGAAGAGATTCTCGAACGTGACCAAGAAATCGAAGAATACCGATATGCACTCCAAGACGTCCTCTTTGGCCGGGATCCGAAAAACGTCATGCTGTACGGAAAGGCAGGACTTGGGAAGACCGCAGTCACGACCTACATGCTGGATGCATTGTCGACAGAAGTCGAGACGCGAGAGCAAGCAGATGACCTCCACATCCACGAGGTGAACTGCAATGGCAAGACGCTCTTCATGGTCGTTCGTCGCTTGGTAAACGAACTGCTCCCACCACACGCGAGTGACTTCCCCAAGCGAGGATTGGGAACGGGCGACGCCTTTGACGAACTCTACACACAACTCGATCGAATTGGTGGGACACACATCTTCGCGTTCGACGAAATCGACCACCTCTCTGGTGCGAACTCGCTCCTCTACGAACTTCCCCGCGCGCGGTCCAACGGACACCTCGACGAGGCTCGAATTGGAATTATCGGCATCAGCAACAACTACACGTTCAGAGATGACCTCTCACCGAAGGTCAAAGACACGCTGATGGAGACCGAAATCTCGTTTTCTCCGTACGATGCGACCGAACTGAAGACCATCCTCCTCGATAGGGCGGAGCGTGCGTTCATCGAGGATGGCTACGACATGTCGGCGATAACCATGACGGCCGCGATTGCGGCCCGAGACATGGGCAATGCACGTCAAGCGATCGACCTACTTCGTGTCGGCGCGGAGGTGGCTGAAAAACGAGGCGAGTACTGCGTGACTGACGAGCATGTGGAGGAGGCTCGACGGCTTGTCCAACGTGGTCGATTGAGCAACCGCATCCGCGACCAAACCGAACAGGCACAACTCGTCTTGGAGACGATTGCTCGACTCGAAGAACAGGGGCACTGCCCCGTGCGCTCGAAGGAAATTCAATCCCACTACAAAACAGTCGCACGGTCTTGGGGCGTTGAACCGTTGACGACGCTCAAGAGTATTCAGGACCACCTCTCGGATCTCCACATGCTCGGCTTCGCCAAGCGATACGATCGAAACGAGGGATTGAGTGGTGGACAGTACTACGAGTACGAACTCGATCTCGATTCCGACCTCGTCTTGGAGACCCGCGAGCAAATCGAACACGACGAGTGACCTGAGAGCGGAGAGCCGAAGCATACGAAACGTACTCTCGTTTGGATCGGAATGGAGTCACCGGCCCTCGTCTTCGTCATCCCCAAGTTGTGTCTGCGTGCTCAGTGGTGAGATTGAGGGGCGACGCTATATGGCGAAAAGCATACGAAATGTACTGTCTCACAACGACCGCAAACTGAACACGACTTCACCAGTACAGTTCGTCTGCTACTATTGTACGCCAAAACGCACGACGTACCCACGAAAAGCATACGAAATGTACTGTCTCACTCAGAAGATGACGTCCGAAGTCAGCTGAGATAGAGTACGTTTCGTATGCTTCGTTTCTTGGTTGAAACCGCAAGACAGTACAGACGATAGCATACGAAATACACTCTCTTACTCGGTTTTCAGTTCGACGACAGACAAAATCCAGACGTAGCCGTCATCACGAGAAGCGCAGAGTCCATTTCGTATGCTCGAATTTGCATCCAAAAACGGCAGGAACCGACGTGAAAAGCATACGAAATGTACTCTCTCACTCAGAACGCGATGGCCGAAGTGGGACCGGATAGAGTGCATTTCGCATGCTTTCGTTCGCCGTTGAAAGCGCAAGACAGCAGAGAGGAGAGCATACGAACTGTACTCTCTGACTCGGCCGTCAGCTCAACGTGAGTATTGTTCGTCGAGAGGGTGCAACGCAGTCCGTAGCTGTGTCTACCGAAGAAACTGACGCCAACGAGTGTACAGATACATCCCGCCGAAGATGAGGCCGATGAGCATCACGAGCCCGGTCACATGCGTTTCACGCACACCGACGGGAAAGGGAGGTGTTTGGAGGGACACGCCGGACCACAGTCGAGGGACTGAGAACACTACTAGCGGTGTCGAACGTCCATTTAGTTAGAGATTGTGTCCGTCGCATCGGTGTGGCCACGTCGTCGAACGGGTTACGCCGAGCAGTAACGAGGCAGCGTGGACGGCAGTAGGGGCCGAGTGGTATAACATCCATATGTTCGGTACACCTGCACGCAGTTTCCAACACGCAATGGGACACCACGAGCCGGACACAGTCTAGAGGTCTTGTTCAAAGCACACCGCCTACAGCGTCGCTTGTGGAACAGTGATGGTCATAATAGCGTGTTGTGTGGATCTTCGGCTCGATCCAAAAATGAGTGATAGCTATCTGAAAATGGTAACAGTCAGTTTTGATACTATTTTTGTCTGTTGACTGAATATACTTTTCATGGTTTGGGACGCGCTTCATCGAGAGTCCTTCGGGTTGATTTCGATCCCAATTAAAGCGTCACAGACGGCTTCAATGCCGATTCGTGCATTCGCAGAAGTCGACTATTGGCTGTTTATTGAGACCCCGTCTGAGGAACGTGATTTCGACAGAGCCAATTTAACTATCAAGCATATTAAATAGTCACGGAGATAGTAACTCCGCGTTACAATACAGTTTTGCGCTGAGAGTATTTGAGACTCGATTTATCGACGCCGACAGTCATGAATCTCGATCCGTTCTGGCAACCCTACCACCCCACACGCGGGACACGTCGCGAGCGTCGTCGGTAACTCCTGGCAGGACTCCAGCGCAGCGTACAGATGCGCTTGCACTTCGGGCTCGGTCGTTCGCGTCAACGCTTGGGCGAGGTGCATCTGAGTGAGGCAGCCCGGCAGAAGTTGCAGGCACTTCACGAAGCCGGCGACGTAGGAAAGATGAGCGTCGGTGCCGTGCAGTCGTGTGGTGGAAAGAGGAGTAGCTAGTCTTCGATCTCCGCTGGCTCTACATCTCCCTGTAAGTATTTCTGCCCAACCTCAGAGACTTCATAATAGCCACCAGTACCGACTTCGCTCACTAATCCATGTTTCTCGAGTTCGCTTATTCGAAGACGTACTGTCGAATATCCAATCTCATGTCCATGCCGATTGAGATTTCGGTAGAGCGGCTTTGGTGGTAGTTCTAAATTATGCTCCGCGAGAAACTCGAGTATGAGCCCATCCTTCAGTGACATCCATTCTGGGCGGGGTCGCATTTTCCCTAGCAGATTGTTCTGTTACAATAGTACGGCCGATGAGTGTCTAGAGTAGCTTATCTAAGACAATAACTTAGCTTAAATATGCTAAGCATTATAATACCTGAGAGTCTATTCGCGGATAACAATCGCTCTCGGGATACTGTCCTTGTAGAAAGGACCCGTGCTGAAGACACGGACCCTAGGCGGTTGGTTGGACCAAACCGCATGTCTCCGAACACACCACCCACGCAAAAAGGTCTCGTCGTACAGCCTCCCCGCATGGAGGGCCACGAATGACCTCCATTGAGGACCTCGCCGCCCGGATCGACGAACTCGAAGAGCGTGTCGACAAACTCGAAGCCGACAACGAACAACTCGAGAACACAGTCGACGCCCAGGCACAGACAATCGCGTCCCAACGCGACCAGCTCTCTCAATACGAAACCCGCACACAGGAACTCGAAAGCAAACTCGACGCCGCATCGGACCACCGCAAGCATCTCCAACAGCGCCTCTACGCTGTCGAATCCGAGAACACCCCCAACGACGAGTCCAACACCCGTCGCTCCCCCCTCCAACAACTCATCCGGCTCCCCTCCCAAGCACTCTCGAAACTCACCGCCAACCAAGAACGCGCTCGCTTCATCGCCAAGGACATCAGAGAGTACGCCACGAACGTCCCTGCAGGCTTCGCACTCGACGCAAGTACCATTCGCACCGTCCTCCACGCAAAGGAAGGCCGAACGCCACACACCCAAACCGCCAGTCGTGTCATGGACTTTCTGGATGACCTCGGCAGAGAGGGCGTGAAGATCGTGAAACGCCGCGGGACCAAACGCGTCATCTTCACCGAGCACGCTGTCTCGGAACTCGCAAAGACGGCACCGAAGTCCGAGGGTGGAAGTGGGATCACAGACGTTGTGATGAGGTGGCGCTGATGAGCGTGTGATCAACGGTCGATAGTCGGCCGCACGCCGCCGCGCGGTCGACACCCACCGCGGGGACAGCCCCCCAAGCTAGCAGCAGCACCCGAGAAAGCTCCTCTGTGGACACGGGTAGTGTGAGTGAATAAAACGAGTTTGTGGTGGTGAGTCCATCGAGACAAATCACAACGGGTGTGATGAGTATCGGTGTTGGCCAACCCACGGTGAGGAGTCCCCCCGGCCGTAATAGCCAACTACGAGCCGCGAGTGGATTCGCTCACGATGTCGGTCGAATCGTACGGTCCCACTCGTCCCGACCCGCTGACTCGATTCATGGCCGCCTGCCAGGGTGCTGGGATTGCCGCCATCGCATCTCCAACGGTCGGGAGCGCGTCGATCCTCGCCGTGAGTGCCGTCACCCACTGGACGCCAAGTGAGCTACTGGGTGGGAATGCGCAAGCCCTGTTGTTGCTGTTCGTGTGTGCAATTGCGGTCGGCTTCATCGCAGGCTCGTACTGGCCGGTGGTCGATGGTCTCCCACAGAAACGCGAACACGAGCTGTACTGGGTTCGAAAGCGCTTCACCATGTGTCTCTTTGCCGGCCTCGGGTGTTACGGTGTGTTCTCGCTCATGTTCGTCGTGACGGTCACAGACCTACTCCAGAATATGGTCGGCCTTGGCGCGGCGATTCTCGTGTGTACCTATCTCTATGCGTACTCCACGGACCGACGTGGGGTGAGGTGAGCAGCTGAAGCCACGGGCCAAGACACCACATCGGGACGCCCAG
Source organism: Haloferax sp. AB510 (assembly GCF_024136985.1). Taxonomy (NCBI): domain Archaea; kingdom Methanobacteriati; phylum Methanobacteriota; class Halobacteria; order Halobacteriales; family Haloferacaceae; genus Haloferax; species Haloferax sp. AB510. The sequence goes on along the minus strand of NZ_JAMYJY010000002.1, from coordinate 84,438 downwards.
TCTGACCGTCTGAATCGCTCAATGTAGAGGATATCAATCTTCAATTGAGAGTGTATAACCCCACTCGAATTCCCACGATGCGTCCGTTCTAATCCCCGGCATAAATGATTCGACGAAGCGATGTTTCCCTGCGGGAAGACAACTGGTATCTGTGGACCGAGTACTCACCCACGTGTCCATCGTGGCGTCCAGTATCTCGCGCTCTGGGTAATGTAGGACCGTGTATTCGGACTGAATGCACTCACCAGGGGCAAGTGTCTGCCACCTAAGCACGCCAGGAAGAACGAAGTGAACAAGATTCGTCTGCCAGCACCCCTCGACAGGACGGCCCGGAACAATCTCCTCGTCCGTTCCAAAGACGTGCTTCTGAATCTCACGGTCACTCGGGATGAGAACAAGCCACCCCTCATCTTCGCTCCAGATACTGGAGTACGGTTGGATTGCGCCGAAGCCAACCGTTTGCTCTTCCGAGGAACGATTCTCAAATGAACCTCGAATCCGAGCGGGTGCATCGGGTGAGAAGTCACGTATCTTCTCTACCCCGAGTTGGAATGGTATGTTACTGGGCTGAACGTCTTCAGTAACGGTGATTCGGGGGTAGCGCCCAGAAGCCATGGAACGTAATGATGTCCCAATCAGGTAACAGTATTGAACCACTTTTGTCGAGGACAGTACGCTAAGACGGAGATGGATACAACCAGAGAACTGACCGAAACGTCTTTATGACACAATCGACTACATTCGGGTACACCATGCCAGTGCTCCTCAAACATCACGACGCTGAACTCAGTCTTCGGCCAGGGACCACGAAATCAGATCTCGTGGCATACCTGTACCAAAATTCTGAGTGGGGATACTCCCCGCAAGAGCTCAAGGAAGCCCTTGACATCCCTCGAGGGACCGCTACGACCACACTCAAGCGTCTCTACGACGACGACTACATCGGAAAAACGGATGACGGCTACTACTACGCGCTGAGCGAACGAGACGACATCCGGCGGTACGTCTCCAGTCTCAACCAAGTCGATCGACTGTTCGGTCACCACCGCGATGCGGACGCCACTCCCGAAGAACCCGACAAACAAATCGGAGGCGGTCGCACTGACGAGGAACTCGATGCAGAACTCGCAGAGCTTGAAGCCGAATTAAATGAGTAAGCTATCTGCAGGCGATGTTTGCTGGGCACAAGACCCAACAGGTGCGCATCCTCAGAGACCAATTATCGTATTAGCTCACGATACGCATCCGTTCAGTGCTACTGATTGTACTGTGATGTGCGTTGGGACAAGCGCTGGAAAGTACCAACAAACGACACCCGAACTCAAAGATGAGCACCTCACCGGTATTTCGTTCAACAACACATCGTACCTGATGCCGTGGGCGCTCTACACGGTCGCACCAGCGTCGATCATGAACGGAAAAACCAAAGGTGAACTCACAGAAGACGGACGAAGACTGGTGAAAAAATCACTAATTTCGCTTATCCCGTAGCTGATAGACCCCACATAAACACAGACGATCCCGCGGTGGCCACGGTAGCGTCGAACGGACAGATTACGATTCCAAGCCGTCCCCGCGAGCAGTTCGATCTTGAGAGAGGACGGAATTTGATGGTCGTACTGACCGAATTCGGACTCGTACTGATGAAAATCGGGTTGCCGTCAGTCACGGAGTTCCAGCGGCGTGTAGAAAGACGTACCAACGAACGCGAATGCTCGATGGACGAGATTACTCAACTCGTACACGACGCCCGAACTGACGAGTGAATTCGAAACGCCCGGTTGAAACACAACCGCGAGTGTCGTCGTCAGTCGAGATACGGCTGACAAACCCGCTCGACACCCGCTTCGAACGACACCTGGGGCTCCCACCCGGTCGCCTCGTGGATCTTCGAGTAGTCTGCTTTCGTGTCGTGGACGTACACCTCGAAGGGGTTTTCCACATACACAGGCTCCACATCCGTCCCGAGCACCTCGTTGATCATCTCGACCATCTCGTTGAACGAGTAGCTCTCGGCAGTCCCGAGATTGTAGATGCCCTGGAGTCGCTCCTCTGCGGCGAGTTCGATCCCTCGAACGATATCATCCACGTGCGTGAAGTCACGCGTTTGGGACCCATCACCGAACAGTTCGGGCGATTCGCCGTTCGCGATCTTGTCGGTGAACTGCGCGACCGTATTCGCGAACTCGCCTTTGTGTTCTTCCGCGCCGCCGAAGCCCTGGTACACCGAGAAGAAACGCATGCCTGCGAGTTGCATATCGTAGTGGTGGTGGAAGTACTCCGCGTAGCGCTCACGGCCTAACTTCGACGCTTCGTAGCCCGTCCGTGACTCCACGGGCATATCTTCCGGCGAGGGTTCCGTCCGCGAGCCATAAATCGAGGAGGTCGTCGCGTACACGACGGTATCACAGCCGTCCTTCCGGGCCTGCTCGACCGTGTTGACGAAGCCTTCGATGTTCACACGGGCACCCTTCGTCGGGTTCTCCTCGTGCATCTTGTACGACGACAGCGCCGCGAGGTGGAACACCACGTCGACGCCCTCGGTCGGGAGGTCGTCGTCGAGGACCGTCATGTCGTGGAACTCCACGTCATCATCCAGATTCTCGGGCGTTCCGAGGTAGAGGTCGTCGATTGCAATGACGTCGTTATCCTCCGCAAGATGATTCGCGAGGTTCGAGCCGATAAAACCGGCACCGCCAGTAACGAGGACTCGTTTGCCGTCCATACCTCATGGCTTTCACCAAGTGACAAGAACCTATCGTCAATGTGGTGTTTCGCTGAGTGGCTCGATCGAACTCCACAGACTGTCCATCGAGACACCTTAACCAATCGACACAATTTCAACCCCTCCGACTGACCCAGTTCCATGCAACACTACACTCGCCGGGACGCCCTCCGTGCGTGCGGCATCGCCGCGCTCAGTTCACTCGCTGGGTGTTCGGCTCTCCAAACGGACGACCAAGACACAGCGCAGTCAACATACGAGCGACTCGACGTGACGCCGGTGTACGTCGCCGAAGAAGTCGACCTCTCGATGCCTGCCGCAATCGAGACGGTGAACGCACCCCACAACGCCGACCTGCTCGTCCTCCCCGACGAGACGGACACCGACGCCGAGCAGGCGGTCGAGTGGCTGGTCGATGACCGAGTGCTTGCACTCCTCGGCGAAAAGGCTGAAGCAACGTGGCTTTCGTGGGTTCAAAGCGACGCGTTCAACGACGTGTTCGACACGCAGGGATACAGCGAGAGCGAACCAGCTCCATCCCTAGTCGTTGGTGCAAAAGTCGGCCTCAGAACCACGACGTCTCGTTACTCCTGGGGCGGTGAACCAACCACCCGCGACGTTCTCGAAGCACTCGATGAATCGCTCGTTGCGATTGAAAAGCGGACGCCGACAGGATGACCGAGCGTCGGCTGCACTGAGCCGGATCTCTCATGTCCGCGCTCCGCTATCGGTGTCAGGTTCGAGGTTCGTCGTAGAAATTCACAGAGAGCCTGAAAAACCCGGTATAGATGACTGTGTATTCGATGTAGGGCTTGTCATGGACCGCCGCTGTTCTGCTGGTTAACACGTCCGCTAACGTCAGCGTCACCTGTTCACCGTCTGTCGATGTCACTCGAATCCCGTATCGTGCGTTCTCGTCCATCCACGGTTCTTCAAGCACCATGGAGGAGTCGCCGTCGTCAGCGTCGAGTGCACTGAGTGTCACGGATGTGTCGTCTATCGGGTCAGTTCCATCCAGTACCTCTACTGTAAACTCGATTGCTTCGTCGACGGCGTTGTCTGTGAAGATCCCGTCGAGTCGGTATGTGACGAACGGTTCTTCGACCTTCTCGAGAGTGCTACACCCAGCAAGCGATGGGATCCCGACTGCGGAAGCAGCTCCAAGGAAGGCGCGGCGGTTCATACTGTTCGACCATATCTACTGAGTGTGAATTGTTCTATCGGCTGGACCGAGACGCGACCTGTATGCAGCACCGCTCTAACAAGATCAGCACCGACGTCGACGAGTTCACCCCCACCCCTCGCACCAAGTGACAGACTGCCGAGACACCCATCACATTGTCCGAGTGACACGTTTTTCGGAGCGTTACTGTAAATCCGTCGTCAATTCCCGCAATTCGTTGGAAGACCGGCACCGCCGAGAACAGCGTTGACTTAAACAGGAGCCATATTCAACCCGAAATTAGAGACACCATGACAGAAGACATCATTCCGAATGGTAGAAAATAACACCCCAATAAAACGGTTCGTCGACGAACTGGACTTCACCATCTTCGGGATTGGATTCTCGGTGTCGCTGCTCGCGATTATCGTGTTCTTCAGCAACCCGACTGCCTCTGCAAACGCGATGGGGCAGATCAATACGTTCCTCTGGACGGAGTATATGTGGGTCTACATCGGAACGATGTTCCTGATGGTTATGTTCAGCCTCTGGCTGATGGTTGGCCCGTGGGGACGAATCAAACTCGGCAAGCCAGACGAAGAGCCCGAGTTCGGGTTGCTGTCGTACTTTTCGATGATGTTCTCGGCAGGCATTGCAGCAGGGATCGTTTTCTGGGGCCCTGCAGAGGCGTTGAGTCACTACCAGACGGTGCCACCACTCATCGGGGGTGAATCCCAATCGGCGACCGCGGCGGTCGGGGCAATTCAGTACACCCTCTTTCATTGGGGGATCTCGTACTGGGTTCCGTACCTCATCGTCGCACTCCCGATTGCGTATTACGCGTTCCGTAAGGATGCCCCGATGCGGGTGTCGACGCTTATCGCGCCATTCGTCGGCGTCGACAAGCTTGACGGCGTTCTAGCGAAGGGAATCGATATCCTGGCGGTGTTCGCGACGATTGGTGGGATCGCAACCACGCTCGGATTCGTCGGAGAGCAGTTCCTCACTGGGCTGGCGTACAACTTCGGCGTCTCGATCGGTGATACCGGGACCGTGTTGGTAATCACTGGGCTGACGGTTGCGTTCACCGCCTCGGTTGCACTCGGCGTCAAGAAGGGTATTGCCCGAATTTCACGATTCAATATGGGCGTCTTCGCCGTCCTGACGGCCATGACGTTCCTTTTGGGGCCAACCAACTACATCATGAATACGGGGCTCCAGGCGATGGGACGCTACTTCGTTGGATTCCTCGAGATGTCGTTGTACACCAACGCGACGGGATCTGGCGAGTGGGTCGGCAACTGGACTGTCTTTTACTGGGCATGGGTATTCTCGTGGGCACCATTTGGTGGGCTGTTCGTAGCCCGGATCTCACGCGGCCGGACGATCAGGCAAGTCGTCGCGACGGCACTCGTGGGCTCAACCGTTGCGACCACGCCGTGGTTCCTCACGATGGGCGGGAGTGCGATTTTCTTCGAACGGCAGGACATCGCACCGATGCTCGAGATGGTTTCCGAACACGGTGTTGCCGTCTCCGGCTTCCCGTTGTTCGGCTCGTTGCCATTCGGTGGCGTGCTTTCGACCGTGTTTCTGTTCCTCGTTGTTACATTCTTCATCACGTCTGCAGACTCCTCGACACTCGCACTCGGGATGCTCACGACAGGTGGGAAGCAACACCCCTCGACTGTCAACCGCGTCATCTGGGGTGCTCTCATGGGAGGGCTTGCGTCGCTACTCATCGTCGGTGGCGGTATCAACGCGCTCCGCTCGTCGGCAATCATCACTGGGTTCCCATTTGCACTCATCTCTGTCATCGCCATCGCTGGCATGCTTCTGGAATTCAATCAGGTTGAGCCACTCCTCTCCGGCACGAGCGACTCGACGGGTGCCGAGCGACCGAGTTCGCCGAACCGGGCAGGGTCGAGCATCGACGACGACGACTAACTGGCGTTCCCCATGCGTGGGACGCCCATGGCGTGTAGACCGGGGCGGATGTCACCCGAAGCCGTACGATTCGTCGTACTTCCCGTGATGGCGAGTCTGTACCTGTGTCTAGTGCCTCTCGCTGGAACAGTCATCATCGAGACCGTCGTCGTCAACTGATGCGCGTTCAGAACGACTGCCTGTTCACGTGCGTCCATAACCCCTGTCGTACCAGCGCCTTCAAACGGCTCTGTTGAGGTCCCCAGACCCTGAATCGTGTGGCGTGACTATACAGAGACTCTCTTTTTCATCGTGGGTTTGAGACTGCCACCAGAGCAGTCTGTCATGACACGGATGGCGGGTCACAACAGATATATTCGTGGAACGATTAGCTCCGGGTACCATGGCAACGAACAACGACAAAATCCAGTTTAGGGGGGCTGACGAGAAGCGTGCAAGCCAGCGCCTTAGTGAGATGCGTCTGGGAGGGGTAAACATCAGTGAACTCGCTCGAGAGGGTCTTAAGGAGAAGCTCCGAGAAGTGCTCTCGAATGAAGAGCGAGTCGAGTTGCACCAACAGTACCTCGACGGAGAACTGGACGAAGGCGTTGCAAAGGTTCTCATTGGCGATTTACTCGAGGATATTGAGCGTGAGCGCGAGGCAGTCGAGAAGGCAGAGGCGCTCGGTACCGATGGCGTCTTCCAGAACCAGTAACGAATGGGTGCAGACGAAATACGGCATCCTGTTCTTGTGGATACTGACGCACTCATCTCTGTCGCAAATACAGCTCTGTGGCCGACAGTTGTCGGCAATCTCAACCTAACGACGACGAACGTCTGCATCCATGAGTTGAAGCGACACATCCGCGACAAGTCTGAATTTGCGCCTGATGGAAGCCGTCGAAAGTGGATTTATGATGGGAGTGTCGCGGCACTCGAACCGTTTGAAGACGACTCAAACACGGCGTTCACCACGATCAATAGCGTTCCCCGGCCGCACGGACCAGACGCTGGAGAACAGTCGTTAGAACAAGAACTCGAACAGCACCCAGAAAGCTACACCTTCGTCGTTCTCATGGACCAGAGGGGTCGAGAATCGATAAACCGAATCTTCGAGAAACGAGACGCAGACGGTGTCGCAGTCGCTCCCTCCTATCTCCTTTACTTACTTCACAAGAACGGCAACTGTTCGAAGCAAGAATTCTGTGAGGCGTGTGGAGAGCTTCTGGAGGGGGAGGGGTGGACGAGTTACAGTGCGATACAAGCAATTTGGCAGGAAATCCCCATTGACTGCAGTTCGTACGTAGATAGAAACCTATTGCCCTGACAAGTGAACCAGCAGAATCGACGCCACTTGCAACACAGAACAAGTAGCTGAAGACAGCACTCGCCATGCTGGTAAACCCGTTCCAAATTTGACTGAGTGGCCCGGAAAGCTCCACTATCCAAATTAGCTTAAGAGCAGTATGATACGTCACGACGCCTGCCGAGCATGAAACACCCGACGCTGGATACTCAGCACCCAGCGTCTTAATCACACGACACCGGCGGCACCAGCACCGTCGCCGGCGCGCCGGCTGGCACACCGAGGAACGTCGCGTAGGCCACGGCGGTGTCGTGCTGGCTCGGATTTGACGCGATGTGGATGTTTCCCTGCCCGGGGTCGATGAAGGCTTCGCCGGCCGAGTAAGTCCGGGTGATGCAGTCACGCTCGTTGGTGAGTTCGAGTTCGCCTTCGACGACGCTGACGATGACCGGCCCGGGGTGGGTGTGCCAGCCCGAAGTTCCCGCCGGGTCCCACGTCACCTTGGCGAAGATGGTCGTCGACGCGTCCCGTGGCAAATTGGAGACGATAGTTCTGTCTCCGTCGTCGTACTTCAGCCGGAACGTCGCGGCAACCTCGTCGGGGAACGTGGCGTGCCCGGCGAGGAGTTCGACGGTGAACCCCGCGGGGCTGTCGACGTCGCGGTCAGCACTCGATTCTCCATCGTGATCTATCGGGTCGGCGGCAACGGGAACGCTCATCCCGAGCGCGGCGACGGTCAGTCCGCTGGCTTTCAACACCGTCCGGCGCAACACACCGTCGGTCTGTTCAATCTCACGTCGTCCAACCGATTCGAGTCTGGTCATCTTCCCTCGTGCGTAGTGACGGCCGCTCAGGACATATATGTAAGCTGAATTATATTTCTATCCAGAAACGGACTGAAATTCGTTAGCCTGAGCCATCTGTCATGACTGCGCTCGCGGGAGTCTCTGGAGGGTTGTGACCGCCCCCCGGTCGTCCAGGGTCCCGACCAGTCGGTCCCCGTCGGCCTCGAGGACGATCTCCAGTTCGAACGGGACCTCCGAGCGAACGGTCTGGCGGTGGACCAGTTCCAGTTCGATCAACAGCCAGTCGTACCAGGGGTCGTAGCCGTGGTCTTCGAGGAAGACGAGCACTCGCGGCTCGGTGAGCAAACAGCGGTTGCTCGGAATACTGAACCGCTGGTGACAGACGTCGCAGACGATGTCGTACTGCACCTCGAAGATGGTGTCACACGACTCACAGCGGTGGCCCGGTTCCACGTGGTGGTCCCGACACACGAGGGGCGTCACGCTCGTGGTTCCGGTACAGTCGGGACAGACGCCTTCGATTGCGGACATGATCTGGTGTTTCACCATGACATCGAGCGCTCGGTAGAACTCCGTCGGGTCTCGACTGCGAGTCCCGATCGGTGAGAGCGATTCGGTCAGGCTCAATGCCCCATCGAAGCCGGTGCCACCGAACGCTCCGTCGCACTCGGTACACCTAATCGCGAAGTACCCACGGGTCAACTCCGTGTTGCACTCGAAGACGGTTTGACCCCCACAGAGTTCGCACGGCTTGTCGTTCGGGACGGCGTCGAACACGAGTTCGTCGGTGAACGCACCGGCGAGGATAGCGCTGACCACACGCTCGCCCTCCCGTCGGAGCATGTACCCGTCCGCCCCGTGGTGGACGAACCGACCGAGGAGGGGCTTGAGGTGGTAGTTGAACTGCGAGCCGTCCCGCATTCCGAGCGCCTTCCGTAACGCTGAGAACGTCATCGGGTGCTGTGGCACGTGTTCGTCGAGACGCCGCTGTTCCCAGAGCACAAAGAGGATCGCGAGTCGCGTCTCGTGGCCGAGCACGGCAAACGCTTGCTCCGGTGTCGGTCCGTATTCCGACGCTTCGTCGGCGGTCATGCTGGCATCCTAATAGGTGCCAGCGATGGTTAACGATTGTTAACAAGCCCCATGCACGAGTTTTCGGGCTCGTTTGGGAGTGCATCGGTCGCCTTCGAACACACGAGAAGAGTCCATGGACGTTCTCAACACCAGGATGCACGGAACGCACCAGCATCGTTCCGAGTGTGTGGTCAACTCACGCGACCGATTCGGTGGCCACCAACAGGAGTGTCCTCGAACGAACTACAGAACGGATGGGTGAGGGCCCCACAGGAGGTCAACGGTTCACGAGACCGTACTGAATACAGGCCGCAAATCAGTCACACAGTTGGCACCAAAACATTTCTCGGGACGTAGTTGAGAGTCCGTGTATGACTAACGAAGTTTCTGACCCACGCTCTCACGACGTCTCAGAGTCGGCGGTGCGCGGCATGGTCGACGCACTCAAACCGGACTGGGTGGTTCACGAAATCGAACGGAGCCCGCACGGGACCGATTTTGTTGCGAAGCTTACTGTGCAAACGCCGAACGGGAGCCGCGCCGTTGTACTCAAGGCAACGACAGCGGACTTTGTTGATCCACTCATCGCGAAATCAGAGCCGCGGCTCCTCACGTTGGTCGGTCGGGAAACGTCCATCCCTGTGCCAACCGTCTTCGGCTACTGCGACGACCACGAGCGATTTGCGGCTCCATTCTATCTCATGGAGTTCATCGATGGCGTGAATTATGAGGGAGCGGACGACGACCTCCCATTGCGTGTCCGGAAGACGATTATCCGAGAGGCAGGCGAGAATCTCGCAGCACTCCACGAACTTGGACCGCTCCCCGCATCGGGGAAAGTCGGTGTTCAGGACAAGCAGCTGACCGTGGTGGACACAGACGAACACCCCCGGTTCGACGACTTCCGCGACATGATACTGGCCACCGGTAACGACACGCTCGACAGTCTCGCCTCTGGGGGGTCTTTTCCAGAGCTTGCAGACGACCCAACACGCTTTGCTGACCTCGTCCCGGACCTCCGAGAGTATCTCCACGAGGTTGTTCCGTCGCTACAGGCACCTGATCCGCCGACGTACTGCCATTGGGACTACCGAATTGGGAACCTGCTGGTCGACCCAGAATCTGGGGCGACACAGGCAGTTCTTGACTGGGCAAACCTTTCGGCAGCAGAACCCGCGAATAACCTCGCACAGACGGAGTTCTATCTGTTGAATCCCGAAGCAGACGGCGCTCGACAGACTGCACGCCTCCGTGAACTCTTCCGAGAGTCTTACAGTTCGGCTCGAACGGCGTGGGAATTTGATGCGGCAACCCGTGAACGGATGGCTGTGTACCACCTCGTCTGCCGATTGGGAGCGATGGCCTGCCTCCCACTCTGGTATCAGGATGAATCTGCAGCAACGCGGGACAAACGGGCGCGCGAGCATCGAGCGTTCGTTGAGCAGTATCTCTAACTGGAACTGTAGCACGCTGCTGTAGATTCAGTCTCTACTACACGCTGTTGGAGGACTCCTACACCGGTACGTCGTCCAATCCACAGCTGGATACCATCCGTGGGGCGGCCGCGTCCGCATCAACGGTCACGATACCGAGTGACGATTCGCTTCATAATCGACGACTCAGCGTTCCGGAGCAAGGTCGATGCGGTACTCTCTGTACAGTTGAGCGCAGATGCGACATCACTCAACGACCCTTGCCGTGGGACATCGTAGTAGCCGATTCTGACTGCCGCTTGAACTGCCTTGAACTGACGCTCAGTACAGTCTGTCGCGACAGTCTCGTGGCGGCGGTCAAACGTCCCGATTGCGTGGACCGTGACATCGATACTCGGTGGTAACCGTTCGAGAAGCGAGCTGAGATCGCTTCCTGCGCCGACGAGCGTCATCGTAAATGTTGCATCAGCATAGTAGATGATCGGCGGAAGGACGACGAGATCTAACTCAGTATACGCTTGGCGCCACGTTCGGTCTTCGGGTCGGGTCTCTTGACAGAGATAGACGTAGAATGAGCAGTCGTCAATTGGAGTGATTTCGTACCACTGAATCGACTCGACGGCTGAAATCGCCTCTTCGTACGGCTCGCGAGCTGCCTCGACGTAAAACAGTTCGTACTCAATATCATTGCTAGATTCGATATTCCACGACAACAACTCCTCATACTGAACCACGTCGTTGTTGCGAATGAATTGCTGCATGGGATGTAACATCCAGTCCGGTTGACTGAGCGACGCACGCAGATATTTCATGTCTGCGGCGAAACAAGATTCGGTATTTAAACTTTCTAAGTGTGCAGCCATAATCCCGAAGCCGTTCTTCGGAGTACATCGAGTTGATGATACTGACACCTAGCAAGGGACTACTTGGCCTTGGACTCGTGGTGGGGCTGGGAAATCTTGCAGGCGTTTGGGCGAGTATACTCGGGTACAATTCATACTATCCACTCGGTGAACGGAACTACCAATTCTACCTCTTTTGGGGACTGTCGTACACGTTGAATCTGGTGCTTCTCGGTCTTGGTATCCTTCAGTTTGGGATGCTTGGGCTCCCACGTTGGGTGTTGTATCTTGGCGTCATGGCTATGAGTATTGGATTTGGTATCGTCCTCGTCTCGACGTCTGATCTCGGTGTGGAACAGACACAGGGACTCGAGGGTGAGTTACGGACCGATGGTCTCTATCGATACTCTCGAAACCCGCAGTATGTTGGATACATTCTCGCAACAGTCGGATACGTGTTCATCACCGGCTCACCGTTTGTCGTGCTACTTTGTTGTCTCTACCTCGCGTGGTGGCTCAGCTTTCCGCTTGCTGAAGAGCCATGGCTGCACGCACAGTTCGGAGAAGACTACACGCAGTATATGGGTCGCGTCCCGAGGTTCATTGGCCTTCGGACAGTTCAGCTGTTCGTAGAGCAAGAACGTGGCCCCACGGACAACACGTGACAAACCAGCAGACGACCGAAGGTGGGTTGCTGACTACACTTGCCAGTCTGTCACTCGGTGCGAGGTGTGTGGGCCTCCCACGGTTGCAGACGGTATCCTCGTGTCGCCAATCGAGTGCGGTACCGAGTCCATGACCGACTGCACAGCCTCCCACCCTGTTCGAAATGAAATCTGACTCAAAGGATAACCCACGTAATATCGGCTCAGACCCCCGTTGAAACGGGTTTCAAGCGGTGAATTCAATTCGAACACGGTGTGTGACGAGACCTCCGGTCGTGGGGGTCCGCCTTTGTGATTGACCCGTAGAGTTAGTGGTTGAACTATTATAGCTCAAACTATTATAGTTCAATTACTAACTTCGGAGCACATATGTACCATCCGCCACCACATGGTGGTATGGACCAGTTCGTCAATCGTCTCGAGGAACTCGATCGGTTGCAAGCCCTCTATGAGAGTGGTGCTGCAGAGCTTGCAATCATCTATGGTCGCCGCCAGATCGGCAAGAGCGAACTCGTCCGCCAATCGATTGCCGACCGCGACGATGCTGTGTACTATCAGGCAGTCCAAGGAACAGCGACGACACAGCTCAGGCGATTCGTCGAGGCAGCAGCGTCGACCTACCCAGACATCACGGCCGTCAAAGAGGAATGGGAACCGCTCGTAACATACCTCACCGACAAAGACGCAGTCATCGTCATCGACGAATTCCCGTACCTCATCGAATCGAACGAGGGGCTTCCCTCGGTCATTCAACATCTGTGGGATACAGCTGTCGGTGAGAGTCAGGCAACACTCGTACTCACAGGCTCTGCAATCGGCATGATTCACACCCACGTCCTCGATGGTGGTGCGCCACTCTACGGCCGGGTCTCTCAGACACCGAATGGCCGCCTCGAACTCACCCAGCTGCCGTTTCGCTCCATCCAAGAGTTCGTGCCGACGTACGATCCCGAAGCACGGGTGTTCGTCTATGGCGTCTTCGGCGGCACACCCCGATATCTCAGCCCGCTCGATCCATCACAGAGCCTCGGAGAGAACATCACGCGGCTGCTGTGCGACCCGGATGGCCCACTCCACGACGAACCCGAAACCGTCCTCCAGATGGAGCTCAACGATGTGAACACGTATTTCTCGGTTCTGGAGTCGATGGCCAGCGGGAACCGCAGTCGAAACGAGATCGCTCAGGGTGCCGGTATCGAGAGCACCAACACGTCGTACTACTTCGACCGGCTGGAAACCCTCCAGATCATCGAGAAACATCATCCGGCACTCGCCGATCCGGCGCGCAGCAAGCGGACTCGGTACCGGCTTCGAGATCCCGTATTTCGGTTTTACTTTCGGTATCTCTACGGCCGCGAGGGACAGTACGAACTCTACGGCGAGAACGCCTACGCGGATCTCATCGAACCGGAATTACCCGACTTCGTTAGTGAAACGTTTGAATCGCTCTGTCACCAGGCAGTGCCGGCGCTCTATGTAGATTACCAGCTCACACGAGTGCCAAGCCAGTGGTGGTACAAGGGCCAGGAGATAGATGTCGTTGCACCAACCGACGAGTCAACGCTGATCGCTGGCGAAGCGAAATTCACCAACGCTCCCCTCGGGTATGACGTGCTCGCGGACCTCGAAGACGACGTGGAGCAAATCGATTGGACACCCACCGGCGGTGGTGAGCCGACGTATGAATTCGCCTTGTTCAGTCGTTCTGGGTTCAAACGCTCCGTCGAGGAAGCAGCAGCCGAGCGTGATGACCTCCGCCTCTTCGATCTCTCTGACGTCGTTGCTGCTCTCGAGCGTGGAACCACCCAGTAACGCGACTCGAAAAGCGGGCACCGAGACTCGGCCGAGACTGTCAGCACGAGCAGTTGCCACTACTCCACGACAATTCGGAAATTAACTCCGCCACCCTACCGCATCGACAACCCAGCACCCAGCCCCGTCCCGAGCGCCACGCCGATTGCGATTCCGAGCGCGAGGTTGTCCAGCAGTGAACTACCCTACCCTACTCGCTCACGGCTGACGCCGTTCGCTCCTTGAGGGTTGGGCTTCCTGTTTCAACGACGCGCTTTGCAGACACCAAAGTATCCACAGGAAGCGCAGTCTCCACAGGCGTTGATTCGGAGTATCCCACTCCTACATCTTCGAGACCGCGAGAAAGAATATTCCACGCCGCGTTCGCGTCCCTGTCCGCCTCAAACCCGCAGGCAGGACAGGAGTGTTCACGGACCCACAACGGCTTCTCCGTCGAGACACCACACGACGCGCACTCTTTGGTCGTACCACGCGGATTCACCGCGACGAAATGCGTCCCCTCTCGCTCGCACTTGTATTCAAGCAACGAGAGGAACGTTCCCCACGCGGCAGACGCCGTGTTGCGGCTGTTCGACGGCGACTCCATCATCCCCTTCACGTTCAGGTCTTCGACTGCCACGAGGTCGTACTCTCGAGCGTAGTAGTTCGAGAGTTTGTGCAAGAAGTCGCGGCGCTTCCGACGGAGGTCGGCGTGACACTCCGCAACTCGCCACCGTTGCTTCTCGTAGTTGTTCGACCCGTGTTGCTTCCGCGAGAGTTTCCGTTGCTCACGCTCCAAGCGTTCGCGCTCGTCGGAGAGGTCAAGCGACCCGACCGCCGTACCCTCCGTGTCGTGAGCGTACTTGAGAATCCCCACGTCGATACCGACGCACTTCTCGGGATTCTCAGGCAGTTCGGGCGGCTCACGGTCCATTTCGACGCCGAACGTGGCGAACCACTCGCCCGTCGGTTCCTTCTTGACCGTGACCTGCTTGAGTTTGGCGTCGTCCTCAGAAATCAGAGATTTCTGATGGGCTGCACAAGAGCTGTCGCTCTTGTGAACGTCGGGGATGGCGCGGTGGAGCCGAATCGGTATATCCGCGAGCTTCGAGAGTGACAGGACAGTCTGACCGCCCTTCTTGTCGAGCTTGAAGCCAGACTGACTGTAGGTGAAACTGCGGAACTCCCGTGGCGGCTTCCACTTGAGTTGGCCGACGCCGTAGCCGTTCTTCTTGAGCGCCGAGAGTCCTTTGAGGTTGTCGAACAGACGTTCCACGACGGTTTGGAGAACCTTCGAGTACACGTCGGAGAGGCCGTCCCACCACTTCTTCAGGTCGGGCAGTTCCGACCGTAGGGTGGTCATGGACGGCAGTTCGCCGTGTTCGTCTTGGTACTCGTTGAGGCGGTAGAGCGTGTGGTTGTACAGTTGCCTACAAATGTCTCGGTGGCGGTCCAACTCCTCACGGTGGGCGTCGGACGGCTTGAGACGGTACTTGTAGGCGTAGTACATTCTACTCGCGTTGGTTCTCGACGTACTGTTTCAGCACATCCAGCGACACCTGCCCCGTCGAGAGGAGGCAGTACGAGTCGTTCCAGAACGAGTCACCCCACAGTTCGGTCTTCAGTTCGTCCGCGTACTCATTGCGGATACGGCGGGCGGTCGCGCCCTTGACCGTGTTGATGAACTTCACGAGGTCTGTGGTTGGTTTCGCTCGGAACAGGATGTGTACGTGGTCGTCCTCGCCGTCGAGGTTCGTCAGTTCGACACCGTAGTTGTCCGTGAACCCGCTGATGACATCGTGTATGAATTGGGTTCGTTCCTCGGTTAGCACTCCGCGCCGATACTTCGTGGTGAGTATCAGGTGGTAGTGCAGGGAAAACGTCGAGTGCGCTCCCGTGTCGAGGTCGTATTCCATTGGGTTCGGCCAATACTATGCTACCCTACTGCAAAAACGTCACGACTGCGTGGGCCTGTGGGCCTGCAACCGTGGAATGTATGAGAACCGGGAGGCGCTGTATCCCCTCCCTGCTCGCGCCTCCCGTTCGGTCGGCGCTCGCTGAGGAAGGGGGCTTAGCGCCTCAATTCAGCTAAGCCGAGTGCGACGCCGAAGCCGGTTCCAATCGCAATCCAGGTGCCCATCGTCGCCGAATCCATCCCGCCGCCGTCGTCCCCACTCATACGAGCGCAATCGCAACGAGACGAGATAGTGGTTCGGAACGGAAACCCAAGACGCTCTTCGACCGGCCACCGTGACCAGGACAGGTCTCACAGCCACACACCCGCCACACCCCGAAGCTAGACCACAGACGAGTCAACCCAACACGAGCAGCGACCGCATTTCGCGAGGGATCCGAGTTGTTCGGCGACCGTTCGCCGGTCGTCGTACAGTCGCGCTGCGTGTCTCTGGGCGTCAGCGATGCCGAACGCGGACATCGCTTTGTCATCCTCGCATGGATCGTCGGAGTCGTTTCTGCACTCCGTAATCAGCAGATCCGCACCGTATCCAGCCCCTAGGAGTACGTTCGCGTGCTGTATTCGGCATGCCCTCGACAAGCGAGAACTGTTGTGTGCGTATCCACGTCCTACAAGTGACTCTACATCGGTAACTGAGTATGGTGGATTTATTCTCCCTCGGGGGACTGCTTCTTGCGTTCTTTCTCGTCATCATGAACGGCGTCTTCGTGGCTGCGGAGTTCGCGTTCGTCAAAGTCCGGCCCACGCAGGTGAACTCGCTCGTCGAACGCGGCAAACCGGGGGCAGCACTGGTACAGGACGTCATCCAGAATCTCGACGACTATCTGGCGGTCAGTCAACTCGGGATTACGCTCTCCTCGCTCGGTCTCGGCTGGATTGGCGAACCAGCCGTCGCAGCGCTCATCGAACCGGTCCTCGGCCAGGTGCTTCCTGCGGGGTCGGTTCATCTCGTCGCGTTCGTTCTCGGCTTCGGGTTCATCACGTTCCTCCACGTGGTGTTCGGCGAACTCGCGCCGAAGACGTTCGCGATTCAAGAGGCCCCGCGTATCGCGCTTCTCGTCGCCCCGCTCATGAAGTTCTTCTACTACGTGTTCGTGCCCGGCATCATCGTCTTCAACGGGACTGCCAACTACTTCACCCGCCTCGCTGGGGTCTCACCGGCATCCGAAAGCGAGGAATCCCATACGGAAGAGGAAATTCGGATGATTCTCTCGCGATCCGAGGAGACGGGGCACATCGACGTCGATGAGGTCGAAATGATCGAGAGCGTCTTCGAACTCGGCGACACGATCGCTCGCGAGATCATGATTCCGCGTCCGGACGTCGAGACTATCCCCGCCTCGATGTCGTTTCCGGACCTTCGGTCGGTTGTCGCGACGGGAACTTACACGCGCTATCTCGTGCTCGACGAGGACGGCGATCAGCCGCTCGGCTTCGTTCACGCGAAAGATATCCTGCGAGTGAGTGAAACCGAGCCAGAGTTGGATGAATCGATGACCGCGCGAGACCTTGCCCGGCCAGTCCTCACCATCCCGGAAACGCGACGGATCGACACGATCCTCGCCGACTTTCAGACGCGTGGGGAGGGCCAGATGGCCGTCGTCGTCGACGAATGGGGCGTCTTCGAGGGGATCGTGACCATCGAAGATATCCTCGAAGAGATCGTGGGCGACATCCAAGACGAGTTCGATACCGCGACGCAAGAACCGTCTATCGAGCGGCGCGACGACGGCGCGTACGTCGTCGACGGCGGGGTCCCGATTCAGGACGTAAACGACCGACTCGACACTCGATTCGAGAGTGATGACGTCGAGACGATCGGTGGACTGGTCTTCAGTCGCCTCGGCAGAGTTCCTGTCGTGGGCGATCAGATCGATGCGGACGGATACGTTATTCAAGTGGAGTCTGTCGACGATACTCGAATCGAACGATTGGTAATCCAACCAACGGAGTAGCGTGGAGTCCCCTTCCGCAAGGAACGACCGAAGCGAATCAGCCACCTGCTGTTTCGTGGCATCTCCCCGTACTCACACACGGGATGTCGCCGGTCGAGGGTGGGCAACCGACCCACGGAGACCACGGTCGGAGTCGTCTGGGTGACGTGACGGAGTTTCGAGACCAACGCAGGCTGTCTCTGTGCGTGCACTGGCACGCCCGCAGTCGCGGCGGCTCCAGGCAGCGAACCGACAACGTCACCCACTCCACCCCAACCACCGAGATTCATACACCTCCCAGCGTACCATCCTGGTATGAGTACGTATTCGATTTTAGGACCGTCACTCGTCGCGGTCGTGATCTTGTTGTCGCTGAGTGCGTTCTTTTCCAGCAGTGAGTCAGCGATCTTTTCGCTCTCGGATGACATGCAGCCCGCGACCGAAGACAGTACGAAAGACAGCCGTACACTCCAACAACTCCGTGCGAACCCACATCGACTCCTCGTCACGCTGCTGGTCGGCAATAACCTCGTCAACATCGCCATCACCAGCATCGTCACGCTGCTGGTTGCACGGTTCGTTCCCCCCGGATACACCGTCGTGATCGCAACACTCTGTGTGAGTGTGCTCGTCCTCGTCTTCGGGGAAATCGTGCCGAAATCCTACGGCCTCGGCCACGCCGAGTCGTGGAGTCTCCGTGTCGCCCGCCCAATCTCGTACGTCGAACGCGTACTGAGGCCACTCGTCGTGTTGTTCGACATCGTCACCCGATGGCTGACGACACTTATCGGCGGCGACCAACAGATCGAGAAACCATATCTCGACGAGGACTAACCACCACCCCGAAGGGCGTGGCATTCAGCATCGACTCCCGTTCTAACCGCCACGGACGAAAAGCGTATACGCACAGTTCAGGAACACACAGCGTTCATCAACAAGCCCTGTGAACCACCAGACATGAGCACCCCATGAGCACACGCGTTCCAGAACTACTGATCTCGATTGGGGGATTGGCACTGGTGACTCAGTCGGTCGTGTTCGAAGGGACCTTCGGACTGGTGGCGAACCCGGGTGTCTCTGGCGGCCTTCGCGACATCCTGAGCGGTGGGCTGTTGCTGGTGGCAACGGGCTGCCTGTTCGGTGGTGTGTATCTCCACCGCACGAATCGCTGACTGGGTCAGCCGGTCGAGTCGTAGACAGCCAGATACAGTATTCCAACGAGGCCGATGAGTCCAAGGCCAAGGTATCCAGATTGCGGGACCAACTGCCCGTAGCTGAACACGCCGATGACGATCAGGACGAGCAGGTAGAACTCGATCAACAGCAGGTGTCTGCGGAGGGCCGAATCCATGGATCCACTATCGTCGGCGGAGTTATTGTGAACTACCCCACCCTACCGCTCGCCTGACGGCTCGCGCTTGAGGGTGGGGCTTCCTGCTTCTACGACGCGCTTTGCAGACACCGAATCGGTGTCCACAGGAAGCGCAGTCTCCACAGGCGTTGATTCGGAGCGTCCCTCTCCTACATCTTCAAGACCGCGAGAAAGGATATTCCACGCCGCGTTCGCGTCCCTGTCCGCCTCAAATCCACACGCTGGACACGAGTGTTCGCGCACCCACAGCGGTTTCTCGGTCGAACCGCCGCACGACGCACACTCCTTGGTCGTCCCGCTCGGGTCTACGGCAACGAAATGTGTGCCTTCGCGTGCACACTTGTATTCGAGCATCCGCAGGAACGTTCCCCACGCCGCGCCTGCTCGGTTCCGTGAGTTGCCCGGCAGTTCCACCAACCCCTGTGCGTCCAAGTCCTCCACGGCTACCAAATCGTACTCGGTGGCGTAGTAGTTCGACAACTTGTGGAGGAAATCCCGCCGCTTTCGCTTGAGGTCGGCGTGACGCTCGGCTACGACCCGGCGTTGTTTCTCCCAATTTGCAGAGCCGTGTTCCTTCCGTGAGAGGGCACGTTGTGCCCGTTCCAAGCGTTCGCGCTCGTCGGAAAGGTCGGGGGATTCGACCGCCGTTCCGTCCGTGTCGTGAGCATACTTGCAAATTCCAACGTCGATGCCGACGCACTTCTCGGGGTTTTCAGGCTTCGCTGGTGGGGACTCAGGCGTTTCGACACCAAGAATGGCGTACCACTTCCCGGTTGGTTCCTGCTTGATTGTGACCGTCTTGATTTCGGCGTCGTCGGGCAGGTCGCGGTGGAAGGTGAGCGGGATTTCCCCGAGTTTCGAGAGCCACAGTTTGGTCCGACCGCTCGTGTTTTTGAGCTTGAAGCCGGATTGACTGTAGGTGAAACTGCGGTACTCGCCCGGTGCCTTCCAGTTGAGAGTGCCGACGTGGTAGCCGTTCTCTTTGCGACCGCGAAGTGTTGAGAGGTTGTCGTACAATCGCTGAACGACTTTCTGGAGAACCTTCGAGTGAACTTGTTTCAGGTCGTTCCACCACTTCTTAAGATTCGGAAGGAGCTTCTGTTCGCTGTATGCCGAAGTGTTGTCGGTTCGGTTGAGTCGGTGGAGGAAGTGGTTGTAGACCTGCCTACAGGTATCGACAGTCCACGCTAACTGTTGTTCGAGAGCGTCGGACGGTCGCAGCCGATACCTGTAGTTGTAGTTCATCTACGAGCGTTCTTCGATGAGTTCGTCAAGTTTCTCTTGGACGAACGACGAGAGGTTAAGATGGTTCTCCTCAATCCACTCGGCTTGGTCGTCACGGATAGAGATGTTCTTGCGTGTTGCCACGCCACAATATACACAAAGTACACAAATAAGCGTTGCGATTGCGTGGGCCTGTGGGCCTGCCACCGAATCGTGTATGAGAACTGTGCGGCGCTGTATCCCCTCCCTACTCGCTCCCTTCGGTTGCTCCTTGAGGAAGGGGCCTTAGCGCCTCAATTCAGGTAAATTTGACTCTTGTTCGACGACCGACAGCACGAGTGTGGTCCTCCTCAGGTGGTCGGTATCGAAGTCCCAGCGTGGCTGAGCGACCGCCACGAGAACCGAATCGGTCTCACATAACTGCTACACCTATCTGAACAGCACCGCACGGACTCCGAGCGAACACCATGGAGCCGCAGTCATGTCAACAACAACGACAGACCCTATACCCCGACAGAGAGAACCGACGAGTATGCCCTCCGAATCGCTCGTCTCACGCCGCGGCCTGCTGGCCATACTGGGCGGGGCTGCCTCGATCGGCCTCGGGGCGGTGTTCGGGACGGACGCCGCCCGTCCCCCGCTCAGTCTCGAACACCGAGTCCCCGCAGGCGAGTGGCCGATGGCGAAGCGGACGCCCCGACGCACCGGCTTTCAACCACAGCCCGGCCCCCAAGACGGTCTCGTCGAGGCGTGGCGACAGCCCGTCGAGTCCGCGAACGTCGTCTCTCCCGGACTGGTGGCGACGAACGACCGGGTGTACATCGTCGGTCGCTATGCGGTGCGGGCGCTCGCGAGTACGGACGGCCGACCCGACTGGGTGCGTCCCCGGGAGAACGCGCCGAGCGTCCTCACCAGCCGCGCCCCGTTCGAGTTCCTCCAGACGGGACCGACCGTCAGCGGCGACCAGTTGTACGTCGTCGGTGGGGTGACGCTGTACGGACTCGACGCCACAAGCGGGCAGTCGACGTGGGCGTTTCGGACGACGAGTAGTTTCGAGCACGTCCTCCCGGTCGGCAACCTCGTCGTCGTCGGTGTCTCTCGCGGGTCCGAGGACCACCTCGTCGCCCTCGATCAGTCGACGAGTTTCGAGCGTTGGACACAGGCGACTGCCGAGGTCCCACTCGCGTTCGCGTCGGGCACGGAGGGCCACGTGGACGCCCCGCTGTTACTCACCGGAACCACAGCACAGGGCGACAACCGGCAGTTGGTCGGCCGCGACCCGGTCGATGGCTCCGTCGACTGGCGAACGACCGCCGACGCACCGACGTTCGAGGCGTTCGCGCTTCCCGCGATTAGCCGGGGGCGCGTCTACGCCGGTGGGTCGCGGCTGACTGCGTTCGCGGCCACCGACGGGAGCGTCGAGTGGCAGACGCCGATCGTGGACCGTGCCGAATCGATCTCGCCGGTCACCGACGGCGAGCGGGTGTACGGCGTCGGTGGCGGCGTCGCCATGGCAGTTGACGCGGCGACCGGCACGCGACAGTGGTCGGTGTCGGTCGGCGACGTCACCCCGTTCGTCCCGCCGGTCATCGCTGGTGAGACGCTGTACGTCCCCGGCGACGACGCCATCATCGCGCTCGACACGACCGACGGCTCGACGCGGTTTCGGCACGCGCTCCCGGCGTCGACGCCCGACGGCATGGCGAGCGCCGACGGCAACCTCTACGTCAGAACCCATCAGTCGGTCCGTGGCTACGTCGCCCCCGAGGAGGGAGACTCGTGAGCGACGCCGCGTCGCCCGCCGAGACTGCGGTGTCGACGTACGCCCAGCAAGTGGGACGCGGCGTCGTCTTCCTGCTTATCCTTCAGTACTCGCTCGGCATCGGTGTGAGTGCGACGGTCCAGCACGCGTTCGGTCCGACCCCGATTGTGCGCCCCACAATCGTCTCGACTGTCGTCGTGGCGCTCGTCGTTGCAGTCCTCGTCAACAGCGCCCACCAACCCAGCTACCGACAGCTGACGGGCTTCACCGTGGTTGCGTTTGTGATCGGGACCGCAGTCACCACCCTCGTTGGGGGTGGAGACGGACACGTCGGTGCGCTGTATCCGACGCTGCAGACCGGGCTCTCCTGGCTGGGCGCGTTCTGCATTGCGTACGCCGTCGCGTTCGAAGTCGAGTGGAGCCGCGTCGTCGAGGTGCTGCTCACGCGTCCGAGAGCGTAGTACTGCTCCCCCGCCGCCGAGCACGTCGGGCGGCGAACCGCCGACGCGACGCCGAGGCTGACCACAGCGCTGCGTCGCGATGTCCCGGCCGACTCGAACACACCACACCTAACAGAAGGCCCGCTCTAAGCCAGCCCATGGACCGGACGGACTTCTTCCTCGGCTTGATCGTCGTCCTGTTGGCTGCACAGGTATACGAGACTGGAGATGGTCACACACCGATATTCATCGTACTCCCCGTGATGGCGATTCTGTATCTGGGGCCGGTGTACCTCGTTGGGGCAGTCGTCTTCGAGAACGTCGTCGACAGCTGATCCGGCGCACACGGGGAGGCACGTGAATCACAGCGGGAGCCAACGACCTACCCCTGTGCAGATGCCGACTCGTTGACCACCGTCTGCTGGACGAGTTGCTTCACGCCTCTACGAAACCGTTCGGACGCGGAGCTATCCGAGATGTCAAGCCGGTCTCCCAGGTCGGCCAGCGAACACGTCCGCGGAATCTCCAGATATCCACACGCAGCCGCTTCGACCAGCAGCTCTCGTTGGGCGTCCGTCAACGACACACTGGGTCCGTCCTGGTATGTCTCCTCGTAGAGTCGCTTGACGGAGATGTCGATCTCGTGGTCACGACAGAACTGCATGATGTGTCTGAACGCGTCTCGACTCGGGAACTGGGCGTGACACCGCCAGCCGTTGTTGGTCCCGACCGCACGCTGGAGGACGCCCCCGACCGAGATGAACTCGGGCATGAGATTCGTCTCGTCTCCGACCGGAGTGAAGTCCACCCGGTAGAATCGACGGTCTCCGGTATCGTCCAAGACGGTTGGATTCGTGACTGAGCGGTCGTCAGCGAGCGCCCGCTCGACCGCCGCGAAGTCGTCGCTCCGCACCGAAAAAAGCATCTGCGTCCGGTCGTCTGCACCACGATACGTCTCTTCCCATTCGACCTCAATGTCGGGTATCTCTCGTAACGGCGTGAGCAAGACCGGATGGTCGATCGTGAATTCTGCTATGAGCATTGCTAGCGCCCCTCACTATATGATAAAATGTGACGGTTACGTATAAACACCCGGGAGGCTCAGGCAGGGGACTCATTCCATCCTCGATAGAACAACCAGTCGATGTCAACCTTCGACGTGCCGTCGTCGCAGCAGGAACCTGATCGCCTCGGGGAGCTGTGCAGGGTCATCGCAAAGAAACGTCGTCGCCACGTCCTGTACGCTCTCCGTGACGCGGACGACGCGACTGTGACTGTGGAACGACTCGTCCAGTCGCTCGTCGAGCGGGCGGGCGACAACGGCCGCGCACGAGTCGAACAGCGTCTGCACCACGTCTCGCTGCCGAAACTCGTCAACGCGGGCGTCATCGAACACGACCGCCGGAGTGGGTGTGTCCGGTATCGGCCATCCCCACAGCTCGAACAACTGCTGGAACAGGTGTCGGCACTCGAACCCCGCGACTCCTGAGGCCCCACGACCGGTCGGACAGACGGCGGCTCTTCTTTGTGTCCGCTGGACTGGTCGCAGCCGAGGTTGACGAAGTCCACCAATTTTGTATACTCATTGAGATGATCCGGTATGAAAGTCGCGAGTTATACTGTCACGGGTCGCCACTATGCGGAACTCACAGACGCGCTAACTGAGCGATTTTCTCCGACGGAAGCCCACACGGGTGATGGGTTCACGGTGTTGCTGATTGAGAAATACGAATTTTGGCGGACCAACTCGAATATGCAGGCGACGATTATCCTCGAAGAACAGACTGAGACGACGTGTTTCCTCAAGGTCATCGTCGGTGGCGGCGCAAGCGGGATTTTCAATTTGACGTTCGGCTCGGAACAGAAGGTCCTCCGAAAGATGACGACGGGAATCGAGGAGGTGATCGACGAACTCGGCATGGAGTTCAACGCCACTGCTCGCTAACTCCCAGTCACGGGGCCTCGCCGAAGAGTACGCGAAACCACTTATCGGCAATCGCGCCGAACCGGGAACACAGCGCCGTGTATCTCCGAAAATTGCAGTGGCTCACCACATCGTTGGCCATCCTACTGGTCGTCCTCGTGCCGATGGGTGCGGTCGCTCGGTCCGTCTCGTACCGGAGCGGACAAGTAATCGTTCTCCTGAGTGTGCTCACCGCGCTGGCGCTCGGCTACCTCTTGACGTACGAGTTAGACGTGTGGTAGCACCCTAAGCCAACCACCCATCCGCGAACGCCTCGACCTCACTCTTCGGACTGCCGACGGACCTCGTTGAGCAACGTCGGGAGAACGATCCCTACACCGAACAGCGCGACGAGTTCGACAAGCTGGTTTTCGAGGTACTGCTGTGCCAGATACCAGGCGGTGAGCCCGAGAACCATGAACACGAGCGTCGTCTTCGTCTCGGTACTCAGGCCTCGCTCACCGGTCATAGTCGTTGTTCAGCGCCCGCGGATGTAAATTCGGCCCACGAGTTCTCGACGGGCCGTGTCGAGCCAAACAGATTCCACAGCGCCGGCCAATCGGGGTAACCACGCGCTGGCGTGGGCACTCCGCGTTATCCATGGACACCACCCCACCCCACGACTTCATCTGTTGTTTCGAGATACAGAACGCACTCCCTCCCCCCACGACTTCATCTGTTCTATGGGTCACCGCTCCGAGTGGTTCTTGACGAACGATTGAATTGAGCGGTGGACGCCGATTTCGTCGATCGTATCGGCGAGCGTTTCTGCAATCAGTCCGAGATCGTAGTTGAGTCCGTAGAGTACCTTCTTCCCGCCACGCCGTCCCAGATTCCGTTCTTGACCGGTGATTACACCCATCATCTTCAACTCGGAGAGGTGACTCTGCATCTGCCGGTGTGACAGCGGGTCAATGCCACTCGAATTGCAGAGTGCCAGATAGCGTTCACGAACTGTTGGGGAGGTAACTGGCGTCTCTCCATCCGCAGCAAACGTCGTGAGCGCGTAGAGGGTCAGTCGGGCGTGTTCTGTGAGCTTCGACACACCAGTCGTGATTTGGTCGGACTCGAGTTTTCGTTTGGCTTGCTCGACGTGTGTCTTCGTCACTTGTGGTGCGTTCTCGTTCCGTGCGATGTCTCCCGCTTCTAAGAGGAGGTTAATCGCCTGTCGCGCGTCACCCGAATCTTTCGCACCATAGGCGGCACAGAGTGGGATGACGTCCTCCGAGAGTGCATCGTCGTGGAAGGCAACTTGGGTCCGTTGTTCGAGCACTTTGCGGAGTTCTCCCGCATCGTACGGTGGGAAGTACACCTCCTTTTCACAGAGACTTGACTGGACCTTGGCCGATAGCCCTTCTCGGTACGAAAGGTCGTTCGAGATGCCGATTAGTCCAATCTTCGCTGACGTGACGTAGCCGTTGTCCCGTGCGCGTGGAATCTGATACAGAAGCGAATCGTCGTTGACGTGGTCAACCTCGTCGAGGATGATGAGTATGGTGCCGTACTGATCGAGTTCTTCCCATAGGAACTGGTACACTTTCGACTGTGGGTAGCCAGTCATTGGGATCTGGTCTTCTGGCCCACGAAGACGGTTAATAATCGTCACCGCGACTTGATAGCTCGTGTTGAGTCCGTCGCAGTTGACGCGTACCGCGTGCAAGTCAAGGTCGGGAATTGACTGCGCCGCGTCTTGGAGTCGGTCTAATAAGAACCGCGTTGCAGCAGTTTTCCCGACACCGGACTTGCCGTACAGAAAGATATTCGACGGGAGCTCGTTGTTGATTACCGGCTGGAGAGCAGAGTGGTACTCGCTTAATTCCTCGTCTCGACCGACGAGTTCTTCCGGGGTATAATCTTCGCGTAGCACGTCCCGGCTTTTGAAGATTTGATTTGATTGCGAGAACTCGAAAGATCCCATACGTGATGCAGACAGGTATACCACATATATGCCTTGGTTCATCTGTTTCATCTGTTCCTTGAGCATATAAACATCGAACACCACCACTTCATCTGTTCTGGATTGTTCGACCCGTCTGCAATTGCGGAGACGCATCTCCCAGCCTACGGTAACACAGACTGTCCGTCTGACTGCACTACAAACGCTGCAAAGAATCGGAGAACAGATGAAGTCGTGGGGGGTGGGGGTCACCACATTGTGCATCGTCGTCAGTTGGTCACAGATGTTCGTTCGTCTCCCGACCCCCATCACTTCATCTGTTTAGCTGCTTCTCATGGCTTCTCCCCTCCGATTTCCAATACTCACAGCCCATCCGAAGCGAAGGGTTCGTTCGTGATGTAGTCCTGCTGAGTCTGTGGGCGTTCCGCAAGAACAGATGAAGTTGTGGGGGGAGAGAGCAGACCGTATTGAACGTCCACACCGAGGATTCGGAGACGCTACAGAACTCGTTCTGGCGATGTGAGTCAGTAATTCACCCCCACGACTTCATCTGTTTCGGCAGGGTTCAAGCGCTAACACGCCTCGAATCGACTGTTCCAATATCGAACGGAAGAGACCACGCGAAGCTGAACGACGACTACCGAGTGTCTCGCGGCCGTGAGTGGAACGATACACTCGAACCGGTACTCCATCCGTTTCGACATTCGTGACACCACCCCACCCCACGACTTCATCTGTTAACGCCCTGCTTGACTGCGGACAGCGTTGAGTGCTGTCCACCCCGAGACACTCGCCGTGCGTCTCTGGTACTGGGCCGCTCGCTACTGACCCGCAGTCGACGCCGTTAGCTCACGACCCGCGGCCGTTGCCACGGTCCGTGTCGTGTCCATTCTTGCGCCCATTGCCACGGCCCTTATCGTGTCCCTTCTTGCGTCCGTTCCCCGGTGCGTCGGAGTCGGCGCTGCACGACCCCACCGCGGCGTCCGCGCTCGTGTCACTCGTCACGCGGAATATCGCCGTCGTGCCGCTGATTTCGTGGCCGACGAAGACGAGCGGGTCGTCAATCGGGCTCTCTTCGGCGGTCGCGAAGTCCAGCCCCTCCGGGCCGAGGTCGCCGGCAGCGCCAGCGGGCGCGTCACCGTCTTCGATGGCCGCCTCGATGTCGACCGAGAAGTCACGGTTGTTGACGTACTCGACGAACGTGGCACACTCGGGGTCGGTGATGTCGTACACCATGACGCCGCCGATGCGTTCGAGGCCGATGAACGCGTAGTATCGGTCGCCGACCTGCCCGATCGTCAGCCCCTCGGGCTCGGGGCCTTTGTTGTCGCTGCGACCGTCAGGGTCGTGTTCGTTGTTGTCGTTGTTGAACTGGTCGCCGAATCGCTCGGCGGTGATGGTTTCGAAGTCGCTCCCGCTGTCGAACACCCGCGTGCCGTTCGTCGTGAAGATGCTGAGCGACCGGCCACCGAAGACGTAGAGTTCTTCGTAGCGCCCGTCGCCGTCGACATCGCCGAGCGTCGTTGTCACGCCTTTGGCGCCGAGGTGCTCGGGCTGCTGGAGTTCCTCGACGCTGTCGATGCCTTCGATCTCGTCGAAGTCGAACGCCTCGGGGTCGAGCCAAAGGTCCGAGACCTCCGCCTCCTCGCTGAACGAGTCGTAGTCGCGGCTGTCGCCCTCGTTGGCCGTCACGAGGTAGGTCTTGCCGTCGGGGCTGTACGCGCCGATCGCGTCGGGCTGGAGGATGCCGTTGATCGGCCAGTTCCGGATGTTGACCCCGCCGTCCTCGTTGCTCGCGTCGAGTCCGTTCCCCGCCAGACTGTAGTCCTTGAAGCCCAGCGGCATGAGGTCCGTGATCGTCGCCGTGTGGATGTCGAACTCCGCGATCGCGTTGTTTTCCTGCAGCGAGACCCACGCCGTCTTCGAGTCGTCGCTCACGGTCACGTACTCCGGCTCGAAGTCCTGCGACGCGCTCGCGTTCGGCCCGAAGATGCGGATGCCTTGCTTTCGGAGCTGGTCTTCCTTGCCGTCGAAGGCAGTGAAGTCGGCGGTACTGACCGTCGGTGCAGCCGCGCCGTCGGACACGTCGACGATGCTGACCGAGCCGCGGGGGTCGTACGCGTAGTCGTCGGTCGGCTCGCCCTCGTTCGCGACGAGCACTCGCGTCCCGTCGGGCGTGACGGTGACTTTGTCCGGCAGCGGACCGACCGGAGCCGTCCCCAGGCGGTCGAGCGTCTCGGGGTCGTAAAGTCCGACCTGTCCGGGGTCCTGTGCGACCTCGGCTTCGAGCGCGACGGCGACAACGTCGGCGGACGTCGCGACGCTGTTCGCGGAGCTCACGTCGTCGAGCTCGCTCGCGGCGTCGATCGTCCCAACCTTCTGGGGCGCAGTCGGGTCCGACACGTCCAGCACGTCGACGCCGCCGAGGTCGGCGTTGATCACGAACAGCCGCTGGGTGGGGGCGTGGTAGGCGATGATTTCGGCCCCACCTTCGTCGAACAGCCCCGACTCGTACCGGCCGATCTGTTCTAACGCGACGTTTTCGACGCCCGAAAATCCACCCGCAGCCTCGGAGCCACCCGCCGTATCGTCACCCGCGACAGCCGTCCCTGCGAGGAGTCCAAGGACGGTTCCGCCGGTGAGTCCGAGTACAGCTCGACGCCCGAGTTCGCTCGTCTGGTGTGATCGTTCCACACGCAATCCCCTCGGGTGAGCACGTTAAGAACTTATAATAGTTGACACGAGTGCTCCGTAGTGAACTGTTGACGATGGGTGTATAGTTCATCGGATCCCAACCTATCGAGACGGCTCTCCTGACAGCCGTCACCGTTGAATCGTTGGGAGTCGCTGTGTCCCGGGCTTTCGCGGTCGCTTTGGCACTCCATCCGGCAGCAACTCGCCAGACATATCGGGGGTTCCAACAGAACCGTCAACGCTTCGAACCACACGCTGAGGGTGGTCGTTCGCGAGCAACACGGAGGTCTTGCGAACGGCATGAACAGGATGGCGGTGTGCGTTGTTCACTGGCGGACGGCGAGTGGGGCGACCGTGACGATTACCAGGGGACCCACGGAACTATATTAAGCAGGAACGCGAAGTACCAGCATGCCCAAACCGGATGACTCCTCTGTCGAAACAATCGAATTCGAGGAGATCAAAGACTACCTCGATCAAACCGAGGTCATCTTCGCAGTACTGTTTGGGTCACATGCAAGCGGAACAGCAGACGAGTCATCGGACGTTGATATCGCACTTCTGTTTCCAGACGGACTGTCCGAAGCCGAGCGATTCCGCCGGCGCAACCGTATCGACGCCGACCTACAGGCATACGCAGACGGATTCGTCGACGTAAGCGATATTGAGTCGCTGCCAACACACGTTGCGCACGCTGCGCTCCGAGATGGAGTTCGTCTTGTTGGTGACCAGAAGGACGTTGACACGTACAAGCAGGACGTTGCAGCCGAGTATGACGCAAGCGCGAGCGAACGAGACCAAGAACGGCGAGAATTCATCGATCGACTCGCTCGTGGTGACGTCTAGATGGTCGATGCGGAGATTGTCGTTGACAAGCTTCGGTACATCAACGAGTACACCAACGATCTGAAGCAGATGCGGGGCATGTCCAAAGCTGAATACGTTGACGATCTCATCGTTCAACGAGCGGTTGAGCGGACGTTTATGAACCTCATTCAGTCCTGTATCGATCTCGCTCAGCATATCCGTGCTTCAGAGGACCTCTCTCCGAGTGGGACTGCAAAAAACGAGATTGCGTCGCTTGGGAATGCAGGCATACTCTCACCCGACGTCCAAGAACAGATGGAAGAAGCAGTCGGGTTCCGGAATGTTCTCGCCCATCGGTACGGTGATGTGAACCACGATGTCGTTTATGATGTGTTACATGACGACCTCCACTGGTTCGACCAATTCCAGCAGGAAACCGCACAGTGGTTTCAGCAACGGAACTAATCGATCAACAACCCGGCGCTCTTGAGATCCGCCACCGTTGAACTGTGGTGAGTCACTCTGTCCCGGCTACTGTTGGTACTTCATCCGGCAGCAACTCGCCAAAGGTAACGGGGTTTCAGCAGGCGTTTCAAAGCGGGCGGTCGTTCCCCGACTGATCCACTTGGCGTCGTTCGCCCATCTGTGGCGCGCTGGTCCCACCGCTCAGTTGCGGACACACGCCGGAGCGATGCCGCGCCTGCGACAGCCCGAGGCATCCGATTCGTGTGGAGAGGCTAACACGACGACAGACCGAACGAGGACGTACTCCACAACCAGCCATCCATAACCACGCCGACGTCACCGATCCACCCACCGCGATACACCCTTGCCGAAACCACCGGCCGATTCTACACCCCTGATACCGAGGGTGAACCGGGACAGACGCGCTACACCCCCGGAATGCAGGGGTGTACATGGACGCCGATTCTCCGCAAGGGTGTACTCGATTCGCGTCGATTCGTGACCTGTCGTGGCCGCCATTGACGCCGGCTGTGTGGCATTCGTCGTCCCACCCGATTCCGGTCTGCAGTCGTCTCTCGCCGTGTTTCGGGCGGGTTCGCCGTTTTACAATCCCCCGACAAATGCCGTCTCGACGGCCAGTCGTCGTCGCTTTGACAGGGTCGAAATTCGTCGATTCCCCGGTACACCCTCGTGAACGTGGGGTGTACCGCCCGATTTCGAACTCGGAATTCCGCCTCGAAGTGGCGTTTCGATGCAGACGCGACGCGCGTCGACGACAGTCCACACACGCTCGTCTATCGCCGTGTGAACGCTCGTTTGGGGGTCGCTCGACCTGAAATGGGGGTTCGTCGAACAGGGCCTCGTTGGGTAGCGATTGCCGGCCGAAGTGGAGTCGACGCGACGACGACCGCAGAGGACACGTTGTTGCGGGAGAATGTGTGGGTGTAGAACCGCCCCACCAACGGGAGTGGATTTTTCCGACTCGAACTGAAGACGGAGAATATGGTTCCCGTACAGTCGATACTCAAGGGACTCATCGGCCTGCTGTTTGTGTTGTTCCTGGTCGCCGGCCCTATCCTCCTGTACATCCTGGTCCGGAGCGAGGGACTCCTCGGTGACCCACCCGGTCGGGGACTCCAGTAGTACCCCCGACGAGACGGCGCGGACTTATTTTACTCCCCGAACCGACACACGAGTACGGAATGCCCGATACCCACGCGCTTGCCGAGACGAGCAAACGCCTTGGGACGTACGCCCTCATCGCCGTCGTCCTCGGCGCGCCCTTCGGTCCGTTTTGGTACGTCGAATCGACGCTGGGTCGGCAGACCTCTTTCGTGCACATCGGCGGCGCACTCGTCGCCGGGTCTGTCGTCCTCCTGTGTGGACTCGTCGTCCTCGAACGCTACGCCGGAGTCCGTGCGAAGACCCTCGCGTCGTTCGACGGGTTCTTCCTCGGCCTCAATGCGGGCGTCCTGTACGGGGAATGGCTCGGCCTCCTGGGGAACGCAGTGGCGTTTCCCGGACTCGCCGGGGCACTCGTGTGGTCGCTCGGCTTCCTCGAGATTCACGACCGGATTCGGTGAGCCGTTCGCCCGGTCGGCGCGTCGCGACGGGAGCGTCGTCGACAGACGAGTTTCAGTCATCCTCGACTCCACGACAGTCTCTGAGAGATATACTTACAGTTCGCAGGGCCGTGCCGAGAACATGGCTCACCACGGACCGGACTCACACCAGTTACTGGACCAGGCACCGCTGTTGGATGCAACCCGAGATGGGCCGCTCGATAGGTCCACGCTCCAGGATGAACTCGACATCTCGCGTGCCACGGCCTATCGGTGGACGTCCGCGCTCACGGACGAGCAGTTACTCGAACAGACGGCGGCGGGCTACCAGACGACGGGCGCGGGATGCGCCGTCGCCGATGCTGTCTCTCGATTCGAGCGCACTATCGCGGCGG
Organism: Haloferax sp. AB510; assembly: GCF_024136985.1. NCBI lineage: Archaea > Methanobacteriati > Methanobacteriota > Halobacteria > Halobacteriales > Haloferacaceae > Haloferax > Haloferax sp. AB510. The sequence continues at coordinate 52,221 of NZ_JAMYJY010000002.1, read as the reverse complement.
CCGACCGATTAGAACCTCTGCTCGCGCAGATTTCAGCGCCGGAGTTCACGCGTCACGTCCATCTGTTCGCCGACGCCGACCTCCACGTCGCCACGCCGCAGAACCCGAACGCGCCCATCGAACCGTGGCTCGAACATTTCGCGTCGTTCGACCGCTCGCGGAGTCTGGTCGTCGCGGGATGCCCGCCGAAGGTCACAGAACAGGGCATCGAACACGCCCGAAACGACGTGGATTTCGAGGCTATCTGCACGCCGTTGGCGCTCGAAGCGGACCGAAACGCCTCGAAGAACGCGTTCGACACCATCGCGTCGGCTGACGCGCCCGCGTTGTACACCCACCCCGGACTACCGTTCACGATGGGCATCATCGACGACGTGGTCATCGTCGGCGGCTTCGACGACGAGACAGCCCTCCCGATTGCCTCCGTCACGACCGACGACCCCGAGGCTCGCGAGTGGGCCGTGGACCTCTATCGGCGCTACAAGCGCGATGCGGACAGGCTCGACGTGACGCAGATGAGCACCGGGCAGTAGCCACTCCCCGTGCGAAATCTGTAAATCTGTATCCCGCGTGAACTGCGTCTCACGGGCTGAGACGCCGTCTCAGGCAATGACTATAATCCTGATCTGTCCGTCGAACGAGATATGGAACGGACAGGGCAGACCGAACCGGGCAACGGGGAACGACAGCACGGGCGACGAGGCAACTGGGCCGCTGGAGAATCACCGCCGACCGACACCTACGACGTCGTCGTCGGCGGCTCCGGGATGTCGGCGTCGCTCACCGCGATGATTCTGGGAAAACGCGGTCTCGACGTGGTGATGCTCGAAGCCGGGTCGCATCCACGGTTCGCCGTCGGCGAAGCGATGCTCCCGCAGAGTTCGATGTGGATGTGGATTCTCGGGGAGTACCACGGTATCCCGGAGATTCAGTATCTCAGCGACACGAACGACATCGTCGACAACGTCACGTCGTCGTGCGGTATCAAACACTCCATCGGCTTCGCGTACCACGAGCCAGGCCAGTCGGTCGCGACGGACCACAGCCACCAGTTGATACCGCCGAGCCTCCCGTTCTACAGCGAGAGTCACCTCCTGCGCTCGGAGGTCGACCAGTATCTGGTCGAGACCGCCCAGCGGTACGGCGTGGAGTACCTCGACGAGACCGAAATCACCGGCGTGGACATCGGGCAAGACGAGGTGGCCGTGACGACCGACCGCGGTCGTCTCGAGGCGGCGTTCTACGTCGACGGCACCGGCGGGAACTCCGTCCTCGCCGACGAGATGGGGTATCGCGAGGACGCGCCGAAACTGGAGACGGATTCGCGCGCCATCTTCACGCACGTCGAGGGGCTCGCCCCGTTCGACGAGTTACTCGACGAGGCTGCCCGCCCCGAACAGTCCAATCGCCTCCACGATGGAACGCTCCACCACGTGTTCGACGGGGGGTGGATGTGGATTATCCCCTTCGACAACTTCGAGCGCTCCGAGACGAACAAAGCGAGCGTCGGGTTGGTGCTCGACCGGACGCAGTACCCCACAGACGAGTCGGTCAGCGCCGAGCGAGAGGCTCGCCGAATCATCGCTGAGTTCCCCGACATCGAGCGCCATCTCGAGTCGGCGACGCCGGTGCGACCATGGGTCCGGACGGGGAGACTCCAGCGGACCGCCAACCAGTCCGCGGGGCACCGCCACTACCTGACGAACAACACCTACGGCTTCGTCGACCCGCTGTACGCGGTCGGGCTCGTGAACACTCTCGAATCCGTCTTCGTGTCGACCAACCTGCTGCTGGACGCGTTCGACGACGGCGACTTCTCGGCGACGCGCTTTGTGCCCATCGACGAGATGCACCGCCGTCAACTCGCGACCAACGACCGGGTCATCAGCAACGCGTACAAGTCGATGGGTGACTTCCGGTTGTGGAACGCGTGGACGCAGATGTGGCTGGGGCAGGTCCTGTTTCACGACCTGTACATCCAGCGGCATTGCTTCACCTACCTCGCGTCGGGACAGCCCACCGAGTTCGACTCGCTTCTCGAAGAACCGACGCCGGGCGATGGCGCGCCGTTCGTGCCGCAGAAAGCCGAGATACACCGACGGATGGGCGAGATACTGGACGCCTATCGGGCGGGCGACGCGAGCGTTGACGAGGCCGCTGGCCTGCTGTTCGCGGAACTGCGGCGGGCGGACTGGCTCCCGAAGCACGTCTACGACTGGGGCGACGAGCGGGCGCGACACGTCGACTTCTCCGACCCCGAGCTCGTGGGAAAACTCATTCAGTGGGGAAAGACCGAGTCACCCGAACAGCTTCGCGCGGAACTGTTCGATTTCCCCGTCCCCGAGATGGCCTAACGAGTGACCACTTCGTATTCGCAGACTGAGATAACGACGTTTGTTCGGACGGACGCTCGGCGTCGACGACGGCCAACCCGGTCAGCGAGCGGGTTGTTCGTGTTCGGAACGACCGAACAAATTCAACGCTGCACACAGTACTAGGTCCCAGCATGCCACCGAGAATGCGTTCGCTCGACGAAGCAAGCGATAAGCGTCTGCGGGGACGCGAATGCCCACACAACCGCCGCGAGCGACCCAATCGCGACTGATGCTGCTCTTGCTACTCGGTGCCGCGTGCCTCGTCGCACCGCTCTGTGCGGCCGCCGTCGCATTCCACGCCGGCCGTCGCGGTCGACCGTCTCGACACCGTCGACGCTGGGCGTTCCTCGTCGGCGGTGTAAGCGTCGTCGGCTTCCTCGTTCCGCACCTGTTCGCCGACTCGGTGCAGTACCTGTACTTCGAGGTGCTCAAACCCCGCCCGATCGCCGTCACGCCGTACGAGCTTCTCGTGGTGAATCTCGGAACTGGACTGGTGTTCAGTGTGGGCGCAGTCGGGTGCTACGTCGTCGCCTCGGAGATTCGGCGGCCCGATACAACGTCTCCGTGAGCTACCAGTCTCCCCCACTTCAGCTACTCACTTCTCGTCGTCAGACCCGGGAAGCCGTCGAACGGCCTTCTCCCACCTGTCGCGGGCTGCCTGCCCGGGGTCTGCGAATGGGTCATACGTGATGTCGTCCGCGGTTCCGAGCTGGTTTCCCCCGTCTCGTCCGGCCGCACGCCGCCAGAGGGCGACCACCGACGCGAGCATGACCACGGCGAACAGCCCGCCCAAGAAGATGTTGACTGGGTAGTCGAGTGCGGGCACGACGAACGCGAGGACCAACGCGAGCGCGGTCAGCTGGAATGCGTACAGCAGGTAACTGAGCCACGTCCCAGTGAGTTCGAGCGTCCGACCCATCTGTCGGCTGCATCGACCCACTCCGACAAAGGATTTCGCCTGAAATAGGTGGTTCGTGTGAACTCCGACGGGTCGCCGTCGACGAGCAATCGAAGCACGTCGTCGGCCGCGTGGAGCCTGACTATCGTCGTGTCGTCACCGAGTGTGACGGGAAGGCAGATATTTATACGCTGTTTCGTGTTGTCGGACACGATCTGATTCTGCGCAACGACTTATGATAACTGGTGGCCAGTTTCTGTACATACTGATCGCGTGCTAGTGCGTCGTCGAACGAAAGCGACAGACGTGCGACGCATTCGCCGAGTGAGGCGCAACTAGTGCGCGCCGCGACTATCTTTGATGGTTTTTCACGGCCTGTCGCGGCCGAAATAAACATATGCGGTCGGGCAAGTGTACTAGCACGGATGCCGACGCGAGAGCACATCGACCAGAAGCCCACGAGCGAGCAGCGAAGCGAACTCGCTGCGCAGGACACCCGCGACGACGACGACCGCGTCGCAACGACACCCAACGGCGCGTACACCGGCGGCTACGCGTACCACGAACTCGACGACGACGGCGAGATCGTCTGCGGCGGCCACAGCGACGGCCGGTTCGTCGAGGTCACACGCGCCGAGGCCAAGCGAACGGGCAAGACGCCCTGCGGGAAGTGCGAGTGGATTCTCGGCCTGAAGCGGGACTGAAACAGCGATCTCTCGGGCGACGACGAACTAGATTCATTTCTCGACATTGTCAACTTCGACCGAGAGATTCATCACAATCACCTGCAAACCAACCGGGTATGACCTACGAAAACCTGGATTCCGACCTGATCAACGCCCTGTTGAAAGACGGACGGCGCAGTCTGCGGAGCCTCGCCGAAGAACTCGACGTGTCGGTAACGACCGTCTCGAACCACCTGCGAGACCTCGAAGACGAGGGCATCATCGAGGGCTACACGCCGCGTCTCGATTACGACGCGCTCGGCTACGACGTGACCGCGGTCATGCACCTCAAAGTCGAAGGGAGCGCGCTCACGGACGTGACCGAACTCCTCGCCGCCGAACCGCAGATGGTCTCTGTGTACGAGGTCACCGGCGACTACGACGTTCTCGCGGTCGGCAAGTTCAAAAACACAGACGACATGAACCGCCAGATCAAGGCGCTTCTGAACGAAGCGCCGATTCGCGAGTCGAACACGAGCGTCGTCCTCAACGCGGTCTCCGAAAACGAGCAGTTCGACCTCGACGCCGGCGACGCGTAGGCTCAGTCGACGCGGAACTCGAACCGCGCACCGCCTGCGGCCCCTTCTGAAACCGCCACCTCCCAGCCGTGCGCGGCGGCGACCTGCGAGACGATATTTAGGCCGAAGCCAGTGCCCTCGGGAGACGTGGTGTAGCCAGCTTCGAACACCGTCTCGCGGTCAGCTGGCGGAATTCCCCGGCCGGTGTCTTCGACGGCGAACCCGCGGTCGGTCTCGACGACGGTGACGGTCACGCCGCCGTCGTCGGAGCCGTGTTCGACCGCATTCCGGAACAGGTTCTCGAGGAGTTGCTGGAGTTGGTCGCGGTCGGCGTTGACGACGGCGTCGGTCTCGACGGTCAGCGTCGCGTCACCGGTCACTACGTTCTGCCAGCACGCCCGCGCGAGGTCGGCCAGCGCGACGGGTTTGATATCCATGGCGTCGTCACCGTCGTGGGCGAGGACGAGCAGGTCGCTGATGAGGTCGTCCATGCGGGCCAGCGCGCGGTCGATAGCGTCGATGTGGTCGCTGTCGCAGTCGTCTTGCAGCAGTTCGAGCCGGCCCATGGCGACCTGCAGCGGGTTGCGGAGGTCGTGGCTCACGACGCTCGTAAAGCGGTCGAGGCGCTCGTTCTGTTCGACGAGTTCGGCCTCGCGGTCCTTCTGTTCGCTGATGTCGCGAATCATCGCGACGAACAGGTCCTCCCCGTCGAGGTTGAGCTGGATGAGGTGCACTTCGGTGGGGAACGTCGTGCCGTCGCGGCGTTCGAGCGCGCCTTCGAACCGGCGTGGTTCGTTCGTTGGCAGGTCCGCCCAGAACGACTTCGAGCGGTCGGGTTTTGAGGAGGGGTCGAGGTCCCAGACGGTCTTGCCGGCGAGATCCGCCTCACTGTAGCCCAGTTCCTCACACATCCGCTGGTTCACGTCTTGGATGGTGCCGTCGGCTTTGTGAACGACGACGAGGTCCGGCGAGTGTTCGAACAGCGCTTCGAGCCGCGCGGTGTTCGATCGGAGGAGTTCCTCGTAGGTCTTCCGCGGCGTGATGTCGTCTTGGAAGCCGACGAAGAAGTCGATGACGCCGTCGTCGTCGAACAGGGGCGCGACACGCACGCGATTCCAGAACTCGGTGCCGTCCTTGCGGTAGTTCAGGAGCTCGGTCGTCACGGACTCGCGTTCCTCGACAGCCGTCCGAAGTTCGTCGACGGCCGCCTCGTCCGTCCGCTCGCCTTGGAGGAACCGACAGTTCCGTCCGAGGGCTTCGTCACGGCTGTACCCGGTGAGGTCAGTAAACCGCTCGTTGGCGTAGACGATGGGGTTGTCCGCCGCGTGGGGGTCGGTGAGGACGATGCCAATCGGCGCTTCGTCCATCGCTTGTTCCCTGACCGACAGCCGCGTTTCGAGCGCCTCGCTTCGGGAGACCCGCGACAGCGTCCAGATGAGCGACCCGTCTCGCGCGGACGTGAGCGTGTGTTCTACGTCGACCAGTCCGCCGTCCTCGCGCACGAGCGACGACCGGCCCGTCCACCGGCTCTCGCGGGCGGTGGGCAGTACCGAATCGTATACTGCCTGCGCCTCGTCGTCGGGATAGAACGACTCCACGTGGCGACCGAGGAGCTCCTCGCGGTCGGTGCCGAACAGCGTCGCACAGGCCGTGTTCGCGTACTCGATTGTGCCGTCCGTCCCGAGGATGCACATCGCGTCGGTCGCGGTTTCGATGGCTGCGAGTCCACGGGTGCGGTCTCGTGAGGCTCGGGTGCGCTCGACGGCGTTCTCGATGCGAGTGGCGAGCAGTCGGTACTGGCTGGTGTCGTCGCCCTTCTGCAGGTAATCGGTCGCGCCCGCGTCGAGCGCCGCTGACGCGATCTCGTCTCTCGCCTTTCCGGTGAAGAGAATAACTGGGAGGTCCGGGCACTCGGCGCGGACGTGCCGCAGCACATCGAGGCCGTCGAGACCGGGCATATTGCAGTCACAGACGATGCAGTCGAATGCCAGGCCGTTCCGCTGAATCCGGTCGAGCGCGACCTGCGGGTCCGTCTCGGTATGGACGGTGATATGCTCGCGCTCGCGTTCCAGCGCCGCCGCGACGAGCGCCGAGAACTCGGGGTCGTCGTCGACGTGCAACACGTCGATAGGCGACGACTCCGAGAGTGAACGCGACGTGTCGCGAGGCGAGTCCATTTGTGAGATAAACGTGACCGTACCGCATCATAATGGTTGTTGCTCGTGGGAGGACCGAACGGGGGACGAGCCCCCTCAGTCGTCGAGGTCGTCGATGGTGTAGTACACCTTCACCTTACCGGGGTTCCCGCGGTCGGAGTCGATGGGGACCGTGTTGGTCACCTGCTGTGGGTTGTCGCACGCGAGCGTGATATCGACCGGCTCGCTCCCCTCGTCCGGTGCCCCGGTAAACCAGTCCGAAGGTACCTCTCGTTCCGTGATTTTCGTCACGATGGTCTTCGGTTCCGATCCGTTGCGTGGGACTTTGAAGTTGTCAATCGCCACGCCGATGTTTCGCGTCGCCCCTGTTGGGAGCCTGAGCGACGTGTGTTCGGACTGCCCGCCGCGGATGTCGTGTTCGATATCCAGTTCGAGCGCGCCTTCGCCCGGCCCTTGTCCGCTGATGAACTCGACTTTCTCCGCGCGGACGACAACCTCACACAGGTCGCCGTGGTCGTCGTTCTGCGCTCCGGCGATTGTTCCCATGTGAACCTGCACGTGGTCGGGATTTTCGAGGCTGATGGACTTGATGCCGCCGTAAATTCGGAAGCCGTCGGATTTCCCCCAGACGGTTCCGTTCGCCGTACTCCCGGACACCTGATCTCCCGGGCCCGTGGTGACGGGGAGTCCGCCGAGCCTGCCGCCTGCTTTTTCGATGTCACCAGTCGCCTGAATCGTGTAGTCGGATTTGCCGGCTCCAAGGCCTTCCATCACGACATAGTGCTTTGGGTTTGCCATGTCAACGCACCACAAACTGATATCAACTCGCGACTGGTTAATTGTTATGAATGTTCAACTAGTTCACACAATTGCCGAGTTTGGAACGCGACGCATATCGACCCCAATCGGAGCGCAGTCGGAGAGTCTGTGAGACGGCGACCGCGGCGTTTTCGGCGGACAGCAGTCGATAGAAAAGGGAACGCAGTACGGACCTCTATGCTCAGGATGTGGGTGAGAATCCAGCAGTTATCGGCTGTACCGGTCGTTTTCGAGCTGTTAGTACTACTCGCGGGCCCACACGGGGAACCTCTCACCGAAGCCGGTCAGCCGAACTGCGAGCACCACGACGGTGAGCATCCCCGCATATTCGACCACGCCGGCGGCAAGATGCAGGTCCGCGGGGATGTCGACGGTCACGATGAACGGCGGTTGGTTCATCGTCGCGTGGAACAGCGTGACCACCCAGAACTTGCCAGCCGTGTGCGCTCGCGGTGTCGAACCTCGTGTCTGAAGACACGAACCAGATGCACGAACGTCAATGCGGAGACGGTCCGTCTCGACTACTAAAACGTACTGGCCGGTTTGTAAACACAGCGCTTATAATTAGAACACTATTTTCGAAAGGTGATGACAGCCCCCGACAAATCCGAACGCAGCGCGCCATCGCGGCTCGCCCGCGCCCTCTTCGCGAGCGGTCTCGCCGTCCTCGCGATTCGCAACCTGACCGACCTCGACGGCCGCATCGCCTACGCTGAGGCGAAAGGCGTCCCCGAGGCGGACCGACTCGTCCCCGCGGCGAGCGGCCTGCTCCTCGGCGGGAGTATCGGTATCGGCCTCTGGAAGCTCCCCAAACTCGCCGCCGCGAGCGTCGCGGCGTTCTTCGCCGGCGTCACGCCGACGATGCACGACTTCTGGGCCGTCGACGACGACGCCCGCGACGAGGAACTCACCTCGTTCCTGCAGAACCTGACGCTGTTCGGCGCGGCGGTCGCGTTCTTCAAGCGCGCGTCGAACGATTGACATCCTCCCCGCGCTGAAGCGCGAGGATTCCCCACCGTCGTTGGGATATTGTGGTTTACGACGTGACCTGTTCTTGAGGTGCGAACGCACCAGTTTCCTTGTCAAACAAGAACGTCGAAGGCTGTGCCAACCAGCCGTTACTCCTATCCTCGGAAGGACTCGGAGATACTTTCTGTCGAATGTTCTCAGCACCGTTCACATCTGCATTCGCCACCACACCGCAGTCATCACACACGTACAACCCACGCTCAACACGGTTCGAGTTACGGTTACGACCACAGCACGAACACGACTTCGACGTATCTCGCTCAGACACTCGTTCGAACGTGATGCCCTCCATCTTGGCCTTGTATTCAACGAGGTTGATGAAGCGGTCAAACGCCCACGAGTGCAGGTCAAGGTTGCCGTGCTTACCCCAGTTCTTCGACTCACCGTTCCCCTCATCTTCTCGGATGCCAGAAAGGTTGCCCACCACAATCGTTCCAACTTCTTCGTCCACACATCGCTGGACGATGTGTTTGGAGAGAGTGTGGAAGTAGTGGGTGCGGCGAGCCGACTTCTTCTGATTCAACCGTGTCGCTTGGTCGGAGTCTGAATCGTCACACCGAGCGATCCGTTTACTGAAGTAGTAGTCGTCCTGCTTCAGACAGTTGAGTGGATACAGTTCGCTGTGACTGCCTTCGTAGGCGAGTGTGGCGAAGTTGTTGATGCCGAGGTCAACACCTACGGTCTTCTCACCGGGGGCTTCAGCAACCTCTATTTCGACCTTGCACACGAAGTGTAGCTCCCACTCGTCACCTGTCCAGACGGCCCGAACTTGTTGGACGCTCTCGACGGTGGAGAGGCCAACGTCGGGTCGCGTCTGGTACTCGCAGAGGATGAAGTCCGACCAATACTCTTTGAGATTCGACCCTTTCGAGAGTCGGACTCGTTCGTACTTGGTGTCGAGTTTGAAGCCAGCGGCTTTGAACGTGACCGTGCTTCGCGGGTGTTCGTCGCCGTGTTTGCGGTACTTCGGTGGGTTCGCTTTCGTGTCTCCGTTGCGTCGTTTGCCGTACCAGCCGGTGAACGCTTCAGCGAGTTCTTGAAGGACTCGCTGACTTGACTGAGAATGGAGGTCATCGTAGCGTTCGTGCGACTTGAGGTAGGTGGTGAGTTCGTTGTGGCCGGGAATGTGTCCTATTTCTGTCCACACTCGGTCGCAAACCCACCGTCCGACGTTCCAGAGTTTCGAGGCTGAGAACCCGAGCGAATCAAGGTCGTCGGACACCTGTTGCTGGTTCCTGATGGAAGCAGTGTAGGTGCGGGTGACAACCTGTTTCGCCATACGTAACCTATGTCGAGAATATTACTTGAAGGTATGGATTACGCAGCGTGGAATATCCATCCGAGTGTTTGAACGGTGGTTTGTGGAGGATTATGCCGGATTCATCCCCGCCCTAAAGGGTGGGGCTTTCTCCTTGACTCTCCGTAAATCGTCGGCGACTGCGGCGACGTTCGCGTCAGGGCGAGTCCGCGTTGTCCGCGTCGCCGTCGCGGTCGGCTGCACGGTGGAAGCCGACGAGGAACTCAAGTGCGCCGTCGTCGTCCCGAATCGGGCGGATGTCGAGGCGGTTCCAGAAGGGCTCGCCGTCGGCGTCGTAGCTGCGAATCTCGGTCGAAATCGGCTCGCCGGCGTCGACGGCCGCCTGAATCTCGGCAACCGTTTCGGGGTCCGTCTCGGGACCTTGGAGGAACCGACAGTTGCGACCCGTCACCGACTCGGCGTCGTAGCCCGTGAGTGCCTCGAACGCCTCGTTGCAGTAGACGATGGGGTTGTCGGCCTGCGAAGGGTCGATGACGACGATGCCGACACCGATGGTGTCGAGCACGCGGTCTTTCAGTTCGACCTCCGCCCGGAGCGCGTCGACCTCGGTGAGTTCCTGGACGATACAGACGTGTCCGCCGTCGTCCATCTGCGTCAACACGAGGCGCTCGGGAATCGCTTCGCCGTCTTTGGTGACGCCGGTCGAAAAGCCCCGCCACGACCCCTCGGCTTCGAGTTGCGGGAGGATTTCGTCGTAGAAGCGCTGCGCCTCCTGGTCCGGGTAGAGGATGTCCCAATGCTCGCCGATGAGTTCGGTCCGGTCGCGGTCGTAGAGTGCGGCGTACGCCTCGTTCATGTACTGGTAGACGCCGTCGCCGTCGATGATACCGATACCCTCCTCGGCGGATTCGATTGCGAGAAAGCCGCGTCGCATGTATCGCTCGGCCCGGTGTTTCTTGACGAGGTTCGAGACCTTGTTCGCCAACACGGGATACTCCTCGGGACCGCCCTTCTGGAGGTACTCGTCGACGCCGGCGGAGATCGCGCGACTCGCGATCTCTTCGCTTCCCTTCCCGGTAAAGAGGACGAAGGGAATCTCGATGCCCCGTTCGCGCGCCGCCGTGAGGAGTTCGAGCCCATCCATCACCGGCATGTCGTAGTCGCTCACGACGCAGTCGTACGCGCCGTCAGTGAGTTCGTCGAGCGCCGACACCGGGTCGGTGTACGTCTCCGTCTCGACGTCGTCGAGTTCGCGTGCGAGAAAGGTCGCGGACAGCTCCACCATGGACTCGTTATCGTCGACCAACAGAATTCGCATCGCACGCCGCTCGGTGCTAAACGGAGCGACATCGTGGAGCGGAGACACGTCCATGCGTCTGTGATGTTGCCACAAAGTGATAAAAACAGCTACGGCGACAGTTGCACTCAGCGACCGTGCGCCGGGGACCGTTCCGGTCGCTCAGCGTCGGGAGCAAGACAACTGAGGTATGTATAGAATATATATTACTAGATAACGTCGGCGGCAATAAATTATATGCCATGTGACGAAGTTGACACTCTCATATGGAAGTGGTGAGAAACGTCCGAGAACTCACGGCGGTTCTCGAACAGTTTTCGGAGACGACGGGAACGGTTCGCGGGCTTGAGCTGACGAGCGAAGGTGACTCGACCGACGGAGAGGTCGTGGCTTCGGTCACCGTCGAGTACGATCTCGCGTCGGAGTGCACGGTCGACCCGGACCGACTCTCCGTGTCGTCGCCGGCGGCGTCGATGACCGACGGCCGGCTTCGACTCGACCTCGACGTGGCGCTCGCTCCCCCAGCGACCGAAGATGCCGGAAAGGAATCGGCACCGGCTGAGCACGGCGCCACTGACGGCGATCCCGAGCCGGCGGACGCGCCGGTCGCCCGAGCCGACGGCTCCGGGGCGCGTGGCTCGGGGGGCAGCGCCCCTGTCGCATCGGTCGTGTCGCCACCGACGATGGAGTTTGCGATCTCGACGGGAAGAGACGAGCTGTCGGAGGACGACCAGTCTACACCGGCATCGACGGACGGCTCCGTTGAGGCGGATACAGAGACGAGTCCGGATACGGATACGGACATGGCCCCGGACACCAGCACGGACACGGAGCCAGACGCGGACGCCAAGGCAGACGCCGACTCGGTGCCGGCGCATCACGACCCCGTTCGGCTTCGCGAGGCGTACGAGGCTTGCGAGACGTTCAAGGAGATGACCGACGCGCTCGGCGTCGACGTGACTCCCCAGACCGTCCGCAACCAGATGATTCAACATGGGATTCACGAACCGGAGTCGTACGGTCCGTCGACCGAACCGGCGTCGACGACTGACGCGAGCGAGTCGGGCGACGAGCCACAGCACCCCGACCCGAGCAGCTCCGACGGGGACCGCGCGAGCGAGACGGCACTGTCTCCCGGGTCGGGTGGTGAAGAGGCCGGCAACACGGCGGCGGAACGTGACACGCCAGGTAACGACGAGGCCGACACGAACGACGAGTCGAAGTCGGTGTCGAAGCCGGGGTCGGAGTCGGAGCCGCAGTCTGAAACGGATCCGGCCACGGATACGGAGCCAGACGACGAGACCGACAAGCCGCCGACGACCGAGGGCGCGTCGACCGTGACCGCCCTCCCGCCGCTTCCCGCGTCGGTGTCCTCGCTCGACTGCTCGACCGAAGACGTGTGTGCGGCCGTCACGGGCGCGAAGACGCTGTACGAAGTCGAGCGCCGTCTCGGCCTCGACCGCGCCGACGTTCGCGAGGTGCTGACTGCGCTCGACCTTCTCGATCTCGTCACCGGACGGATGGCGCGGCGCGACGCGTCGGCGGCGAGCGCCGACGACGTTCGAACGCGAGTACATGCCGCGCTCGTCGAAGGGACTGAGTGAACTTGCGGACGAGCGCCGGCGCTACCTCGTTCGTGTTGTCGTGTCGCCGAGTTGTCAAGCGGTGGTGGGGCCCCCCAGATAGGGGGAGGATGGAACGAGAACGAGAATCAAGTAACCAGTCACAGGTGGTGACTTTCTCGCCCTCGTACTCGTTGTGTTAGTCGAGAGTGATATAGATTTGGATAGTAGGTACCACTCGAAGCTACTGGTAGTATATCCTTACTGAAGGGGAATGGAGAACGATTTTGCGATGGAACGACCACCGAATCGAGAAGGTGGAAACCGTTCTCAACCGGTACACAATCGGCCAGTGGATTTAAATATACCTATCGGAGCTACCGGAAGTACGTACCACCAACACTCCGTGAGTGCCCAGCGACTCGCACTGGGGTCGCCGCGCGATGACGTCGGGTTGTGTCCACCGAGGCGGAGCCGAACCGAACCACGGCATACGAACCTCTCTATCGCAGTTCTGTCACCTATATAACACACTTACCAGCGGTTATCACACCCGCCTCGGTGCGGACTGATGTGCCTCCGCACACACCACCACAGACAACTCTCAGTCGTACTGTAACGGTGCTACTGGTGTTAGTACTCACGACCGCGACGTTCCCCGCCGGTGCGGCGGGCGTCGCGGCGGGGGAGGACGCGAGCGCACTCGATTCGAACGTCCAGTCGGCGATGAACGCGTCCGCGCCGGCGGCCGTGACCATCACCGAACTTCAATCGAACACGTCCGACGGCGACGCCTCGGCCTACGCGGGACAGTTCGTCAACGTCACCGGGACGGTGACCGCGACGAACGCCGACGGCTTCTTCCTGCAGAACGCCTCCGCGGCAGACGTACGCCACAGCGCGGTCTACGTCTACGCGGGCGGGTCGTCAGATGCGACCCCTGGCGACGAGGTGCGCGTCGATGCGCCCGTCACCGAGTACTACGGGCTGACCCAACTCGACCTGACGAACGACAGCGCCTCGTTGTCGACGACCGGAAGCGGGTCGGTTCCCGAGGCGACCGCCCTCGCGACGGAAAACGTCTCCCGAGAGGCCTACGAGAGCGTGCTCGTCAGCGTGCGCGACGTGGAAGTCACGGCGACGCCCGGCCAGTACGGCGAGTGGGCCGTCACCGACGGCTCCGGGCCGGTCGCCATCGACGACGTGACGACGGGCGACGACACCACGCCCTCGGAGGTCGGCAGCACCGCCGACGCCATCGAGGGACCGGTGTTCTACAGCTTCGAGGAGTACAAGGTTCAGCCCACATCGGTGACGAACCTGACCGCCCCCGCGGGCGGTGACGACGGCGACGCCGGCAACGACACCGCCGGCGCGAACGCGACGACCATCTCGCTCGTCGGCTTCAACGACATCGGCAAGGCGGCCGCCGGCTCCGGCGACGACAAGCTTGGCCGGATGATCACGCTCATCAACCGCGAGCGCGCCAACGCCTCCGGCCCCGTCTTCGTGGCCGGCGGCGGCGACGAACTCAGCCCGCACGCCCTCCGCAACTACGACGGCTTAGCGCACGGCTATGAGCCGCCGGTGACGGCGATGAACCTCATCGACCCCGACGCCGAAGTCGTCCAGAACCACGAACTCGACTACGACGAGGACGCGGGCACGAACGACTTCGCCGTCTTCGAGGCCATAGCCAACGAGTCGACCTACCCGTGGCTCCTCGCCAACGTCGTCGACGAGGAGACGGGTGAGAACCTCCCCGGGACGCAGAACTACACCGTCGTCGAGCGCGGCGGCGTGACAGTCGGCTTCTTCGGCCTGACCGACGAGGCCATCAACGCCAAGACCGACGGCGTCATCGAGCGCAACGGCTACACCGTCGTCGACCCGACGACCGCCGCCCAGCGGACCGTCGACACGCTCCGAAACGAGGAGGACGTGGACGTGGTCGTCGCGCTGGCCCCGGTCGGCATTCCAGACTCGAAGGACCTCGCGCGGAACGTCGACGGCATCGACGCGCTCGTCTCCGGCGACGACCAACAGCGCTACCCGCCGCAGACCACCAACGGTGTCCTCATCGGCGAGACCACCGGGAAGGCCAACGCCATCATGCGGATGGAACTGACCGTCGATAACGGGAGCGTCACCGACGCCTCCGGCGAACTCGTCGACGTGACGACCGACATCCCGCGAAACGACTCGTGGCAGACGTACATCAACCCGCTCCGCGAGGACTATCTCAACACGGAACTCGCGACGGCGGTCATGCCCGAGCACACGGGCGTCGGCTCCAGCTACACCGACGACTCCGCGACAGGTCACCTCGTCACCGACGGCGTCCGCGGCTACACCGGTGCCGACGTGGCCGTGACGAACGCCGGCGGCATCCGCGACACGCTCTACCCAAGCGAGTACGGCGCGGGCGAGGAGTTCAACATCACCCGCGGGATGGTCACCTCGACGCTCTCGTTCGGCAACCACATCGTCGTGGTCGAGGTGACCGGCGCGGAGCTCCGCGAGGTCGTCAAGAGCCAAATCACACCGCTGGAGATGGACAACCAGTACGGCACCCAGACCCAACAGCAGGTCAGCGGCGTCACCTTCGAGTGGGTGCCCCACAGCGATAGCTCGTCGCCCGGCGAGGGCGACGCGACGATTCGCGACCTGACGGTAAACGGCGAACCCGTCAACGACTCGGCGACGTACACACTGGCGACCAATTCCTACATCGCCGACGGCGGCAGCGGCTACCCGCTCGCAGACAAGCCACGCGTCGCAGTCCTGAACGAGACGACGATGGCCGATGGCGTCATCGGCTCCCTGCAGAACCGCTCGACCATCGCGGCCGCCGAAGTCGACACCGAGTCCGACGACCGGATGCGCCGGGTCGACACGGCGGTCGACGCCGACGCGGTCGACGTGACGAGCGGCGACAGCCAGACGACGGTCACTATCGACGCACCCTCGCGCGTGACCGGCGTGAGTGGGACCGCCGCCTTCGCCGACCGCAACGGCGGCTACGTCGAGACGACGAACGTCGCCTACGACGACGCGAGCGGCACCGTCACCGTCTCGGTGCCGACGAGCGACCTCGACGCCTTCGAGTCGTCGGTGACCGCGCCGGGCTCGGGCGTCGACCTCTACGTCGACTACACCGACAGCGCGTATTCGAGCCAGTACGAGAACTTCGGTTCGGCCGTGCTAAACGCCGACCTCGACGGCGAGGCGACGACGCCCGACCCGACGCCTGAACCGGCCGACGGCGTCGCGCTCGGGGTCGGCTCGGACGGCCAGCCCGTCCCCCTCGGCGACACCCGGACGTTCGACATCACCGCGAGTGACGCCGCCAGCGGCGTCGGCGCGTACGAACTGACGCTCACGGTCGGCGATTCGAGCGTGGCCCGCATCACAGGCGTCCAGTTCCCCGACGAGCCCGGCTTCTCGGCGGTCAACGTCAGCGACGACGGGAGGACGGTCCACATCGAGGCCGCCGGCATCGACGCCGCCGACGCGAACGACTCGCAGGTTCTGGCGACCGTGACGGTCGAGGGCGTCGCGCTCGGCGGTTCGACGGCGCTCGAACTGACCCCGACGGCGACCTACGACCCCGACGGCACGGCCTACGCGGTGTCGAACATCGACAACCGACCCGTCAGTGTCGAACCCGGCGACCTCACCGGCAACGGCCGCGCGATGGCCGACCACGACGGCGACGGCACCTTCGAGGACGTGAACGGCGACGGCAGCGTGGACGTCGTAGACGCGCAGGCGCTGTTCGTGAACCGCGACGCCGAGCCGGTCCAGTCGAGCAGCCCCGCGTTCGACCTCAACGACGATGGTCGCGTCGACGTGGGCGACGTGCAGCGGCTGTTCGCCTCGACGGATGCGTAGCGCGGCGACGACCGACCGAGCCGCGCTCGCGGTGCTCGCGGCGCTCGTCTGTCTGAGCGCCGTCGCGCCGCCCGCGCCTCGCCGCGACCGACACGACCGTCGGCTTCGACACCGACGCGGCGACCGTCGAACCCGACTCGACGCGGACGTTCGACATCGTCGTCGACAGCGTCGACGCCGGCGTCGGCGCGTACAACCTGACGGTCGAACTCGACGACCCGTCGGTTGGTCGCATCGCCGAGGTCGCCACCCCTGACGGCACCGACCCGCGACTGCGGGACGTGTCGTACGACACCGAGCACACGGTCGCCTCGGTTCGCGTCGTCGGCCTCGACACCGACGACACCGGTTCGGTGGCCATCGCGACCGTCACCGTCGAAACCGCCGACGCCACCGGTGGCGGCGCGCTCGACGTATCCGTGACCGCCCTCGGCGACGAGGACGGCAACGCCTACACCGTCACCGACACGTCGGGACTCGACCTCTCGGTCTCGGAATCGGCCGGCGGCGGGGGTTCCAGCGGTGGCGGTGACGGGGACACCGACGACGACACCGGTGACTCGGACGACGAGTCGGGCGATGCGACCGACCAGCCCGCGACAACCGAGTCGGCGGCGGAGTCGCCAACGTCAACCGCGTCGCCCGCGAGTCCGACGACGGCCGATAGCGGTTCGACGACCGCCAGCACGACAGACACGCAGTCCGCGACCGCGACCGAGACGACCGAGCGCCGGACCACGGGGACCGGCGTCCCCGGCTTCGGCGTCGCTCCCGCGGTCACCGCCATCGCGGCGCTCCTGTTCGGGTTCGGACGCCGGGCGCGGCGCGAGGACTGAGCGAACACGGGCCCTCCGGAGCCTGTGTCGAATCTTTATCCGTGTGGGCGTCTAGCAAGGAGGTATGAACGGCCCGGACTCCGCGGATGAAACGAGCTTCTATTTGGACTACGAGCTACAGGTCGATGCGACCCGTGACGCCGTAGCGAAGCTCGCTCGGGAGGTCCTCCAGTACGAGTGGGCCGACTACCTCCGCGCCTCGCCCCCGGAGGGTCCCCACACGTGGCACGCCCTCGACTCGGGGAAGCCGTGGGGCCGCGTCACCCCTACGGCGTGGGAGCGCGGCCGCGACCGCGGCTACGACCTCCACTTCGAACACTACCCGACGCCGCGCGCCCTCCAGCGCGGGCAGTTCCGACTCGAACTCCACCTCGAAGACGGTATCCACGGCGACGCCGACTTCTCGGGCGACTCGCCGTACGCGGCGCTTCGCGAGCGACTCGTCACGGCGTTAGACGAGGCGCGCGACGAACACGACGACATCCCGGCCGGCGAGGTCGGCACCGGACGGACGCTCTGGCGGGTTGATTCGCACTTCCTCGCGGGCGACACCGTCGCCTACTACGAGGCGCTCCGCGAGACGCTGTCGGCGCACGGTCCGTTCGTCGACGCCGCGGCGGCCGTCCTCGACGACGAACTCCCCGAGCGCGACCCGTTCGAGCGCGACTGACGCGCCGAGGCGAACCGCCGACTCGCGGGCCGCATCGCATCGAATCGAATTGCGCGAGTACTGACCGAGAGTGGTGACGTTCCCGAGAGGAGCGCGTCCGATGCCTCCGACTGCTGTCTTTGCTCGACGTCCGGGTCCGTCAGAGTGACTCCTATGGGTGTGAAGGCGACCACAACAGAAAGTGTACAATCTACTCGACAATACCACTATATAGCTACATTTGGATGACAATCGCTGAGAATTGCGAAAGGATTATACCCGATGCCGCCTGTTAATGAAACGATGGCGCAAACACTCGAGGTCGCCCCGCACGTAATCACGGAGGGTTCGACCATCCGGCATTCGACGCTGTGTACGGAACAGACGGTGGTGGAAATCGAAGACGAGACCGTCCGGACGATGTACGACGACGAGGAGTTCGTCTACCCGCGCGAGCAGCTCGCGGTCGACCTCTCAGTCGGTCGGTTCGAAGTCGTCTCCTGATCCCGCCTTCGGGACGGCACGGGCCACCGTCTCGGCTTCCGTCGTCGCTCACGGCTCCCGCGAATCCATCCGGCCCGCTTCGGTCCCCGTTTTCTCCGCTCTCGACTGACTCGTTCGTCACCGGACGCCTGCAAGCGGCCCCGCCGCAGTACGTCTCGAAAATCTAGACGGTTCGACTGCCGACACTATTTTCACGACCCACATGAATCACCGGCCGTGTCCTCCGCAGACCCTCCGCGCTCGCCGGGCACGCTCGCCGTGAGCGCCAAAGAGACCGGTCAATCGCTGTACGAACGGGCGTACAACACCCTGCTGACGGGCGTGGCGATCATGATCCCCATCGTCATCACGCTGTACGTCCTGCGCGTCGGCATCGACTTCGTCAGAAACGCCCTCGAACCGTTCATCGAACTCCTGCGCTGGGCAGGAATCATCAGCCGCTTCGAGAGCGTCGAATTCATCAGCCTCCTCATCGACCTCGGTATCTACTCGTTCGTCGTCGACTTCTTCACCGAACTGGTCGCCCTGCTCGTCCTCTTCGCCATCGTCGCGGTCGTGGGGACCGTCGGCCGCAACCAGTACGGCGAGAAAATCATCGGCGTGTTCGACCTCGTCATCTCGTCGATTCCCGGCGTCGGCACGGTGTACAAGAGCTTCCGCCGCATGGGCGACGTGGTCCTCGACGAGGGGGCCGACGAGTTTCAGGACGTGAAACTCGTCCAGTGTTTCGACGACGACGTGTACGTACTGGGCTTCCAGACGGGTGGCTCCCCCGCGACCATCGAACAGTCGACCGGCCACAAGGAGATGGTCTCGATGTTCCTTCCGCTCGCGCCCAACCCGGTCACCGGCGGCCTGCTCACCTACATCCCCGCCGACGATGTGTACGACATCGACATGACCGTCGAGGAGGGCGTCCGGAGCATCCTCACGAGCGGTGTCGCCACCGACGAGGACGCTGACGCGCTCGGCGTGAACATGTCCGAACTCCGCGGTACAGAGCGGTTACAGGACATCCGCGAGTCGATGATTACGAGAGAGCGAGAGCGAAAGCAGGACTAGCCCGTCGTCTCGCGCGCCGTCGCTCTCTCCGAGGTTCGTTTCAGCCGTTCACGCTCTCTGAATTGTCAGTGGAACTAATACTTATATGTCTGCTCAACGAAGTGTGTTCTCAAGGGCCATGGAGTCGCTACCGCGAGTTCTCGTCTACGGACCGCCCCCAGAGCGAGCCTGGCATCCGCAAGGCGACGTCGAAGTCCGATACGTGACCGAGACCGCGCCCCTTCGCCGACTCGTCTCATCGAAGGACCCGACGGTCGTCGTCTGCCTCCACGCGCCGCCGTCCTATCGTGGAGGAGTCGCCGCGCGCGTCACGCGGAACGTAGACGATAGCCAACCGCTCGTCGTCACCGGCTGGGAAACGTCTCGTTCGCCCGCGCTCGAGACGGTCGATTCGGACCTCGTAAAAACCGTCGGACTCCCGGACGACGAACCGCTTCCGGAGGCGTTGTTCGACGTTGTCGACAAAGTCGGTGCCGGCCTCGCCGCATACGTCTGACTCATCGCCGCGGCGAGTCTCGCCGTCCACGAGTGCGAATCGGCGAGCCGGCGGTAACTCTCCGACTGACCGTAACAATTAGAATGCTTGCTGCTTCTTGTCGTAGCATACACGTCGTAGTAATCACGCGCTCGTGCGGCGATTCGCGGCAGTACGAACTGTGAGGGGCTGCTGCCGACCGCCACTAGTGATGCGGTTTCGCTCACCCAACGCCGTGCATGACTCGTGATGGGTCGACGAATCAAAACCGACACCAACTATGAGTTCTTCGCACACGCCCAGTTCAACGCGAGTCGTCCGGATGGCGTCCGACCCCGTGGGGGATGCCGAATGACACCGAACGCGCGCCACTGTCTGGTGGTGTTTTCGGTCCTCGCGCTCGCGGTCGCGCCGGGAATCGGTGCCGCGGCCGGGTCGACGGACGTCGCACTCGACCCGACTGACCAGACCGTTGCGAACGGGGAGACGACGACGTTTGACGTAGTCGTGACGAACGCCTCCGGCGGCGTCGGCGCGGCCAACATCACGTTCTCGCTCGCCAACGAGACCGCGGATATCACGCAGGTCACGTTCAGCCACAACGCGGCGGAGGTCACGACGACGTACGCGAGTGACAACAGCTCCGCAACGCTCACTGGCTACGGACTCGACACGAACCAGACCGGTTCGGTCGTCGTCGCCACCGTCACGGTCGCGGGGAACACGACGAGCACGGCCGAAACCACGGTCACGCCCCACGTCAACGCCCTCGGCGACGAGGACGGCAACGACTATACGGTCGGTGAGGAACGGTCCGCACGACTTGAAGTGACGACCTCGTCGTCGGGCGGCGGCGGTGACGGCGACGGCGGGGACGATAGCGACAGTGGCGGTGGCTCCGGCGACGGCGGGAGCGGCGACACGGTGTCCACGACGATCACGAACCTCTCGCTCGCGACGACGAGCGTCGAAACCGGCGAGGACGTCGAAGTCGCGGCGACCGTGTTGAACGACGGCGACGTGACGACGAACGCCACGGTCAATCTCACGGTCGACGGGTCCGTTCGAACGATGAAGACCGTCTCCGACCTCGAACCCGGTAACGAATCGACGGTCGTGTTCCTCCCGGCGTTCCAGCAGGCGGGGACGTACAACCTCTCTGTCGGCGGCGAATCGGCGACGGTGACGGTCGCCGAGCCGACCACGACGACTTCCGACCCGGTGACGACTGAGACGCCGACGGAGACGGAGAGCCAAGCGCCCGGGTTCGGCGTGCTGCCGGCGCTCGTCTCGCTGGTCGCGCTCGTCGGTGCGGCGCGTCTCCGGGCTCACTAACTCGCGTTCGACTCGCTCGCTCCCCGAGTGGGCGGTCGGGAGTTGGGGCATCGACGCGAACCCGATTTTTTGACTGCACCAGGGGTCGCTCGAATCACCGAGTCCCCGCTGATGTGCCGTCTTTCGGTGAAGGTCAACGGAACCACATACACTTAATGTGAGCGCTCGTGAGACTCGCGATAGAGAACACTGATGGGCTACCGTCGAGCACTTTCGTTCGGTTGGGAGACGCGCGATACACTCGCCGTGCTCGTCATCGCCCTCACCGTCTCGTTTCTCGTCGGCGCCGCGGTCCTCGGCGTCTCGCTCGGACAGCAGACGACGACTATCTCCGACGAGTTCGGGTCCAGCTATCACGTCGAGCACGTGGAGTCTCCGGCGAGCGCCGCGGGCGCTGACGAGTCCGGAGTCCGACTCGTCTTCGTCCGTGCGACCGTCGACGGGGCGCCTGCGACGGTGGTCGGCATCCCGGCGGACGCCCCGGAGCTTTCCGTTCGGGGACAGACGATTAGCTTTCCCCGCCCGGACCCCGGGACGCTCGCCGTCGTCGGCGGACCGTCGGCCGGCGAGACCGTCTCGCTGACGACCGACGAGACGGAAACGACGGTCACGCTCACGGACCGCTCGGGTCACCGGGTGCTCCAAGACGGCTGGTATCTCAGTCGCACCGAGACGCTCTCGGGGCTCGAGGCGACCGACGTCGTCCGTATCGAACGGGCGGACGGCGGACCAGCGACGCCGCTGTTGTCGGCACTGCAGTTTTTCGTCCTCGGAACCGGCCAACTGGTTCGGTTGCTCCAACTCGCGACGCTGGCGAGCGGCATCCTCGTCGGCGTGACGACCTACAGCGTCATCCGACTCACGGTCAAAGAGCGGCGGCCGGACATCGCCGTGCTCCGCTCGACCGGGGCGACGCCGCGGCAAATCGTCGGCGTCTACACGCTCCGTGCGGTCGTGCTGGCGACTGTCGGACTGGCACTCGGATACAGCATCGGCGTCATCCTCGTTCGTGCGGTCCTGAACGCGGCGATTTACGCCGGCCTCCCGACCTCGCTCGCGCTCGCACTCACGCCGACGGTCGTCGGCCTGCTCGGACTGGCGTCGGCGGTGCTCCTCGTCGCGGGCGTCGTCGCCGGCCTGACCGCGTCGTACCCCGAAGCGACGAAGCCGCTCGACCAGCTGACATCACCGGGACAGCCAACCGCCGAGGGGTCCCGGTCGCCGTTCAGACGGCTCTTCGAGACGCGGTTACTCGGATGGGAAGCGGCCGTCCCCACCGTGGCGACGCTGAGCGTGTTCATGGGCGTCGTGCTGTTGCTGTCGGCCGTCATCGGCGCGGTCGGTCCGCTGTCGGGCGTCGGCCAGCAGACGATTACGGAACCGGACGCACCGCACCCCATCGCCAGTAACGTCCCGGAATCGTACGCGTCCGCGCTCCGCAGTCAGGGCGTCGCGGTCAGTCCGGAGATTCTCCTCTTCGAGGTGCATCGCAGTACGCCGTTCGTCGCGCGGGGGGTGAACTACTCCGCGTACGAGTCGTTCAGCCACACGCGGCTGACCGAGGGCCGAGCGCCCGAGGCAGACAACGAGGCGCTCGTCGGCGCGAGCCTCTCGGAGGCGACCGGC
Organism: Haloferax sp. AB510; assembly: GCF_024136985.1. Taxonomy (NCBI): domain Archaea; kingdom Methanobacteriati; phylum Methanobacteriota; class Halobacteria; order Halobacteriales; family Haloferacaceae; genus Haloferax; species Haloferax sp. AB510. The sequence continues at coordinate 29,203 of NZ_JAMYJY010000002.1, read as the reverse complement.
CTCGCGGTCGGCGAGACGCTGGTTCTCGGCGGGAGTACGACGCCCGGCATCACGCGCGTCGAAATCGTCGGCCGGTTCGCCGGAACAGGAGTGCAGGACGACCAACTTCTCGTCTCACTCGATACGGCGCGTCACCTCACGACGACGGGCCGAAACGGGGTTCAGTTCATCAGAACCCGCGGGCTCGCGAGCGACGACGCGAGCGCTTCGACAATCGTGGTCACCGACGCGACGGTCACTCGTCGCGACGGGAGCTTCGGCGTCGCCGTTGAGGCGACGAACCTCGGCCTGAGCGACGCCTCGCGGCCCGTCTCGGTCACGCTCGGGGACGCGACGGCGGAGACTCCGCTGTCGGTGCCCAGTCGCCGGTCGACGACGACCTTCGTCGCGTTCGAGCCGCCGGGGGCAGGCACTGTCTCCCTCTCGGTGGCCGACGTGACCAAGTCGGTGACGGTCGACGAGCGAGGCCGCGTCGTCGACCCGCTCAGCGTGACTGTCCCGACGTCAATACCCGTCGGCGGTGCGCCGCGAATCAGCGTCTCGCGGGGGGGCGAACCGGTCGCGAACGCCACGGTCTCCGTCGGCGAGCGGAGCCGAACGACGGACGCCGACGGGACGACCCGAATCCGGTTCAACGAGACGGGGACGTACGTCGTCTCGGCTCGCGCCGGCTCGCAACAGCGTAACACGACGGTCACCGTCTCCGCAGACGCGACTCGACAGCCGGTCCAGACGCTTTCGCTCTCGCCGCAGACGCCGACGCTGTTCACGTCGCCGACGGTGACGACGCGGCTCGCCAACCCGTGGACGCGGCAACTGAACGCGACGGTGGCCGTCCGCGGACCGGGGACGGACGTCGAACGCGCCGTCTCGCTCGCACCCGGCGGGAGCAGTCGCGTCGCTGTGACCCTCCCGCAGCGGCCGGCCGGAGAGTACACCGTCTCGTCGCAGGTCGGCGCGAGCGAACCGGCCACGCTCACCTATCGCGTCCGCGGCGACGAGCGGTTGGCGACCGCGCTCGCGGGGAGCGGTCGCTACACCAGCGGCGGCGGCATCGCGCAGGCGATTCAGCTCGTCTTCGGAAACCTCGAAGTGCTCCTCGCCGCGGTCGTCGCGCTCGTGAGCCTCATGACCGTCGGGAGCACGACCGCGGCGTTCACGCGGAGCACCTACGGCGTTCGGAAGACCATCGGCGTGTACCGCGCGACCGGGGCGCGCCGGACCGACATCCTCCGGCTCGTCCTCTTCGACACGCTCAAAATCGGACTCCTCGCGTCGGTCGCCGCGTTCGCCATCGCCACCGCGGCCGTGACGGCGCTCCTGTCGCTCGGCGAACTCCGCGTGTTCGGCGTCGCGCTCACGCCGGTGTTCTCGCCCGGCGTCGTCGCCGGGATGGTTCTCGCGGGCCTCGGCCTCGCGGTCGCGAGCGCCTGTCTCGCGACGGGCTATCTGTTGCTTCGGGACCCCGGCGCACTCTTAGTGGATAGACATATACCGACGCCCGAGGGAGAGGGAAGTATCACCAATGAGTAACGGACGTCGCCGCGGATTCGCGATTCTCATCGCGGGCGTCGCCCTCGCGTTCGCCCTCCGCGCCCTCCCGCTTTATTGGAGCGGCTATCCATCGACGCTCGACGGATTCGACTACGCGTGGCTCGCGAAGACGACCACGGAGACGGGTGCGCTCCCCCTCACGCAGCGGGCGGATAATCTCGTTTTCAGCACCTACCTGAGCGTCGTGTCGCTCGTCACCGACGCCGTTCCCCTCCGAGCGATTCAGCCGCTCGCGACGGCCATCGGCGGACTCATCTGCTTCGTCGGCGGGGTCGTCGCGCGGCGCGTCCTCCTCGACAGCGGGTCACGCGACGGAACCGCCACCGCGGTCGGCGCGGTGACGGCGACGCTGCTCGCCGTCCAGGGGCTGTTCCTCCGTCGCACCTCCGTTCCCGACGAGGAGATTCTCGGCATCCTCCTCGTGATTACGCTCGCGTTCTGTCTGCATCTCGCGCTCCGCAGTCAACGCCTCCGCTGGTGGCTCGTCGTCGGGCTTCTCCTCGCCGTGTTCCCGATGACGCACACGTTTTCGACGTTCATCGCCGCGCTCGTCGTGACCGCGCTCGTCGTGCGCCACGTCTCCGTGCGGCTCTCGCTCCGGTCGGTGCTCGGGCCGGGCGCGCTCGCGGTCGCCTTCTGGGCGTACATGTTCGCGTACTACCGCTTCGCCGAGTCGTCGACGACGCTCAGCGTCCCGTACGTGAACCGGGTCATGGCCTATCCCGGGCTCTTTCTCGCGTGGCTCATCCTCCTCGCCATCGGTATCGTGTGGGTGCAACGGACCGGTCGCCGGGTCAAACAGGTCTCGTATCTCGCCGTCGTCGGGTCGTTTTTCGGCATCGTCGGGCTCAACGCCGTCTCGCCGATATTCCCGGGCACGACCCAGACGCCGCCGCTCATCTTGGGGCTCGTCGCGATTCTCGGCGTGTTCGCGGTGACCGCCGCCTTCGGGCTCGACCTGTTCGAGTCGTACCGCGGCGGCGCGATACCGACGGCGATGTTCCTCGCACCGGTCACCATCATCGGGTTCGGCCTCACCGCGTCGCTCACCCCCGAGTACTACGATACGGTCATGCGCGCACAGACGTTCCTGCACGTCCCGGCGGCGATGCTCGTCGGACTCGTCCTCGTTCGCCTCCTGCAGGGCGTCTCGCGTTCGACCTCGGGACGCGCGCTCCGTCTCGCGCTCGTCGCGGTCGTGCTCGTGTCGACGCTCGCGACCGCACCGCTCGCGTACCTCACGATGGACACCGCGACCGTCCCCTCTACGACCTACGAGTCCGAGTTCGAAGGCGTCCAGTTCGCGTCCACGCACACCGACTCGCCGTGGCTGAGCGACCACTCGCTGACGCGGGTCGGGACGCATTACTTCAACGCGCAGGTCGGCTACAGCGCCGTCGCGAACTGGCTCTCCGGCGGCCCGAGCCCGGACTGTCTGGTCATCTCGCAGCGGTCGTGGACGACGACCGGTGCGCACCTCTTCCCGAACGCGCCGGAGACCATCTCGCCGTCCGTGTACGCCAACTGGACCGCGACGCGGAACGTCGTCTACGCCAACACCGGGAACGACCCCGTCTCGGTGTCCCGGCCGGTCGGGAACGCGGCGTGCGCGGCCGCGACGAACCGGACGGTCTGACCGAGTAGCCGTACACTATACATAGGTGAAGCATGAAGGGAGCATATCGATGACGGGCCCCGTACTGCGCGGCGATTCGCTCACCGTCGAACGCGGTGACTCCACCATTCTCGCGGACGTCTCCATCACCGTCGAGCCTGACACGTCCCTCCTCATTCAAGGCCCGAGCGGTGCCGGGAAGACGACGCTGTTCAACGTCCTCGGACTGCTTAGCACTCCGACCAGCGGCTCGCTGTACGTCCACGGCGACGACACGAGCGCGCTCCCCGAGCGGAAGCGCGCCGTCCTCCGGCGGGACGCAATCGGATTCGTCTTTCAGGACTTCCAGCTCATCCCGGATCTGACCGCGTGGGACAACGCCGCGCTCCCGCAGGACCACACCCGGAGCCGAGACGAGGCGTGGCTGGACACGCTGTTCGACGCCCTCGACATTTTAGACCTCAAAGACCAGTATCCGGCGACGCTCAGCGGCGGAGAGAAACAGCGCGTCGCCATCGCCCGCGCCCTCGCGAACCGGCCGGACGTCGTCTTCGCCGACGAGCCGACGGGGCAACTTGACCCCGAAACCGCAGAGCGCGTTCTCGACCTCCTGTTCCGTGTGAAGGACCAGACGGACACCGCGCTCGTCGTCATCAGCCACGACCCCACGCTGTCCGACCAGTTCGAAGAGACGCATGTGCTGATAGACGGCTCGCTCCGCCGGAAACCGGACGAGCGCATCCGTCAATGAGTCGCCTCGGATAACATGCGCTATGCGACAGCGCTCCTCTCGAGGTGGTCGCGCCGCGAGTGGCTGAGCATCGCGGTCGTCGCCGTCACGACGGCGTTCCTCCTCGGCTCCGCGTTGCTGTTGCTCACCGCGGCCACCTACACCGGAACGCTCAGTTCCGACCTGTCGAGTTCGGCGACGGTGTCGTACGAGCAGTCGTACGACGACGCGGTCGCCGCCGCCGACGACGGTGAGGTAGTCATCGCGGTCACCACCGTCACGCTCCCCAACGGCGAGACTCGCCGCGTCGTCGGGATACCCCCCGACGCGCCGCAGACGATTTCGGGCGCGTCGGTCGCGTGGCAAGCGGCGGAACTGCCGAGGCCACCGACAGACGGCGTCTCGGGGCCGGTATCGACGGTACAGCAGGTCGAGATCGTCGGCCCTGACAACGCGGTTTCGACGACTGTCTCGCCGCATCGCATCGACGAGACGCTGTTTCCCGACTCGTGGTACGTCGCGGGCACCGACACCGTCCAGCGGCTGGGAACGAGCGGCGCGCTCGTGTTCGACACCGGCGAGTCCGGACGCCCGGCGTCGGCGACGAGCGTCCCGCTCATCGCGGCGCTCCCGTTTCTGGCGGGCGGCATCACGCAGGTCGTCCGGACGCTGTCGGTCGCCGCGTTCGCCGGTGGACTCCTGATTCTCGTCGTCGTGTACAACGTGACGAAGATGTCGATTCGGGACCGAACCCGTCTCATCGGCGTCGCTCGCGCGACCGGGGCGTCGCCGTGGCGTATCCTCGCGATTCTCCTCGGCCGCGTGCTGTCGCTCACGTTCGTCGGCGTCGCGTTGGGCTACGCGCTCGGCGTGGTCGTGACCAACGGCGCCGTCAACGCCGCGACGTACGCGGGCCTCCCGGTGTCGCTTCAGACGACCGTGACCGCCGACATCGCGGTTTCGCTCCTCACCATCGCCGGGTTCCTCCTCGTGATGGGCCTCTTCGCCGGGGTTCTCGCGGCGCTTCCGGTCGTCCGCGGTGACCCGAGCTTCGACCAACCGCACCGGGCCGCCGGCCGATGGCCACAGCCGATTCGCCGCTTCCAAGCGGCCGCCTCGCCGACACTCGTCGATTGGCGGGCGTTTACCCCCACGGCGGCGACGCTCGCCGTCTTCATGCTCATCATCCTCTTGACGGGCTCTATCGGCGGCGCGCTCGCCCCCCTCGCAACCACGTCGAGCGGGACGGTCGTCGAGAGCGGTGCCGCACACCCCCTCAACAGCCGCATCGACGAGAACTACGCGACCGTCCTCCGGTCGTACGGTATCACGGCCAGCCCGGAGGTTATCTACGCCCAGACCCGAGGCCGGACGCCGTACCTCGTCCGCGGGGCGAACTACACCGCGTTCAGCTCGGTCACCGACGCGTCGTTAGTCGCGGGCACGGCCCCGCAGCGTGCCGACGAAGCCGTCGTCGGAACCGACCTCGCGCGGACGCTCGGGCTCGAAGTCGGCGAGACGGTGACGCTCGGCGGGAGCGTCACGCCCGGGGTCAGACGCGTCACAATCGTCGGGACGTTCACCGGAAGCGGCGTGACGAACGACCAGCTCGTCGTTCCGCTCGAAACGACGCAGCCGCTGGCGACAGGTCCCGGAACGGTGCACTTGATTCGGACGAAAAACGCGTCTTCGAGGCTCGCGTCCCTGCAGAACCGCTCGTCGGGACTGCTCGTGACGAGCCTCTCCGGCCCGTCCGAGGTCCAGACGAACGCGACGTATCGATTCAGCGCGACGGTTCGGAACCTCGGGTTCGCCGCGGCGACAGAGACGGTCGCGGTCCGCGTGGGGAACCGAACGCTCGAACGAGACGTGACGCTCGGGAGCGACGAATCGACACGGCTGTCGTTCGAGACGAGCTTTCGGACCGCTGGGACGTACGAACTCGCCACCGACGGCGTCACTCGCTCGGTAACGGTGTACCGGCCGAACACCCTCCAGCTTCCGTCCGAGTACCCGACCCGCGCGCCGCCGGGCTCCACGCTCGTCGTACCGGCGACGACGCCGAACGAGTCCGTGGTCTCCGGCGTGACCGTCACGCTCGACGGCCGGAGTGCGACGACGGACGCCCGGGGCGGCGTCCCGATGCGGGTTCCCGACGAGCCGGGCACGTACACGCTGCGGCTCTCGAAAGACGGCTACGTCGCGGAGGAACACACGCTCACCGTGGAACGCGACGCGCCGCAGCGACTCGGCGGGCGGCTGACGGTCTCGCCGTCGACCGGGTCGCGACTCACGAATCCGACGGTGACCGCACGCGTCGCCAACCCGTGGGGTCGGTTCCTCGTCCGCAACCTCACCCTCGTCTCGCCGGGCGGCACGCAGACCCAGACCGTCGAACTGACCGGCGGGAACGTCTCGGAAATCGAACTGGCGGCGTCCGAGGTCGGACTCGGTGACGACCCGCCGCCGGGCACCTACGACCTCCGACTGGTCGTCGACGGGTCGGTCATCTCGACGGCGACCTACCGCGTCACCGGCGACGAACGCGTCGCGGCGACGCTCAGCAGCCGCGGCGAGTACACCGAGGGCACCGGCATCGGCCGGGCCATCGAGAACGTCTTCGGCAACGTGCAGTTGCTGTTCGTCGTGCTCGTCTCGCTCGCCGGGTTGAGCACCATCGGCGGCACGACCGCGACGTTCGCGCAGGCGGTCCACGCGAACCGTCGCGTCATCGGCATCTACCGCGCGACCGGCGCGAGTAGACGGCGGATTCTCGCCCTGCTCGCGGCCGACGCCGTCCGCCTCGCGATTCCCGCGGCGGCGCTCTCGTTCGGGTTTGCGGCGGCGCTCTTGTGGCTGCTCGAACAGGCGGACGTGCTCGTGGTCTTCGGGATTCGACTCGCCGTCCCGTTCACCCCGGGGCTGGTCGCCGCGTCCGCTCTCGGCGCGGTCTGTCTCGCGGTCTGTAGCGCCGTCATCGCGGCGACGCCCTTCGTTCGGTTCGACGTCGGGCGGTTGCTCCACCGCTGACTGTTCGACTCGCCATGACAATGCACTTACCCCAGACGACTGTAGAGGCTGGCACATGCACTCGTCCCGTGCCCTCCTCTTGGCGCTCGTGTTGGTGTGTTCGGCGGTCGCCCCGTTGACGGCGGCACAGAGCGCCGACTACGACGTCGACATCGACGGCGACCTCGACATCCCGGACCGAACGATTTCGACTCAGTGGGGAGACCAGACCATCGAAGCCATCGGCAGCGCGTCCGAGGATGGAACGGTCTCCGTTTCGGCCGATGGACCGTCCGGCCCCTCGTACTCCATCCGTGTCGTCGACAGTCAACAGCGGTCCTATGCCAGCCAATCTGTCATTGGCGGCGGCTCCGCCTCCGAGACATTCTCGCTCGACGGCTACAGTCCCGGCACGTACGCAGTCGCGCTCATGAACGGGACTGACACCGTCTACGCGGTCGAACCGTTCGTCATCAACGGGTTCGACGTCGAACAGACCGCGGCGGACCGCGTCGAGGCGGACGACGAACTCCTCGTGGAAGTGAACCTCTCGGACGCCAGTTCCGACGTCGAATCGCCGCCGGCCGGCGTCGAGGTCGTTCTCGGGAACGAATCGACGTCTGTCCGTACGACTGCGACCCAACAGACGGGGCTGAACTACACGGCGACCGTCGACGTCGCGTCGCTCTCGACGGGCGACTACCGCCTCTATTCGGCCGCCCAGACCGACGAGGAAGTGTTCGGTGAACCCGAACTCGTCGCGGTGAGCGGCACGCAGTCCGTGAGCGTCGTCGAAGCGGGGTCGCTCGAAGACTCGGACTCGACAGGCGACTCCGACGAGACGACGACCACGGAGACGACCGAATCCACCGCATCGACGACGACCACGGCGGCCGCGGGAGAGAACGCGACGGCGACGACGACTGACTCGCCGACGCCCACGGACGACGGGGACGACGCGAGCGAAGACGAACAGTCGCCTTCGACGACGACGGAGACCGCGGCCACTGACTCGAACGGAACGGAGACGACGACGCCCACCGAGACTTCGACGATGCAGTCGACGACGCCGACCACGACCGAAACGGCGGCTCCCCTCTGGGGGCCGTTCGGCATCGCGCTGATCGGTGTGGTCGGTCTCGTCGGCATCGGTCTGCTCCGTCGCCGCTCCTGAGCGGCCGACGCGTTTCTCCGTTCTCGTCTTCCTGCTCCGCATCGCTCGTTCGGCACCCGATAGGCCGTGTCTCTCTTGTGTCGTCTCACGCCACGTCGTCCGAACTGCCCCAGCCACGGCTCGATGACTGATCGGGCGTCCAGACGAGGCGACAGCTCTCTGATGTCAGCGGATCACACCGCGCTACGGCAGCCTCTCCACCGAGTGTGCGTTCCACAGCGCGGCGGCAAACTCACGTGGCGTGCCACGGCGGCGGACTGAACGGTCACTCGTGGCGTGGCCGACGCCGCGTACGACTGTCTAACTCGAAGCTCGTCGTCTGCGTAGCCGATTACAAAAAAGAACTCCGACAGCGGTGACGAGTGACGCGAGTTAGTCGCGTCGCACCGCGATGAGCGCGATTGCGACGAGCGCAATCAGCGCGGCGGTGACGCCGAAGCCGGGGATGACCGAGTCAGTCGTCGTCGGCTCTCCGGTCGTCGTCTCGTCGTCGAAGCCGGACGTTCCGGTCGTTGTTTCGCCGTCGTCAGCGGTCGTCGTTTCGCCGTCGTCGGCCGTGGTTGTCGTCGTCACGGCCTGCTTCGAGGTCACGGCGAAGTACGAGAAGCCGGGCGTGTCAGCTTCGAGCACGACCTGCCCGTCGCCCTGACTCACGACGCGCGTGTCGAGCACTTCCCATTCACCGGTCTCGTCGTTGTAGCGTTCGACTTGGAGGTCCTGTGCGGTGATGCCCAGGTCGTCCAGTCGACTCTGCCGAACAGTCATCGTCACCGTCGACGGTGAATCTTTGAGTGAGCTCGGGACGTCGATCTGGACGAACCCGACTGCGGGATTCGCCGGTTGACCGACGGTTCCCGGGAGGCTCGACCGTTCGCGGACGATGACCTCACCGGTTCCCTGGCTCCCGAACGCCACGTCGACGTTCGTCACCGTCGCGCCGTCCGGAAGCGACGCGCTGACCTGTGAACCGTAGAAGAGCCGGACGCTGTCGTACGTCCCGCTGTTCGGAACGGATCCGCCGCCGCCACCGCCACCGCCGCTCGACGGGACATCGGTGGTCGGCGTGGACGGCGTTGGCGTACTGCCGTCGATGTTGTTCACGTCAACGGTCGTCGTGTCACCGCTGTGCGACAGGAGGTTCCCTCTCGTGTCCGTAATCGATTCGACGGTGACGTCGATGGACGCGGAGGTGTCGCTCCCGACGGACTGCGCGTTCACCGTCAGGTCCGCGAGCGAGATGTTTCCGGTCGAGCCGGAGGTCTCTCCCGTGTACCCGACGACGGTGAGCTTTCCGTTGCCGTGGTCGGTCGTCTCAACGTTGAACCGGGAGTTCCCGGCGACCGAGACGTCGACCACGCTGTCGTCGTAGCTGATGTTCAGTTCGTACGAGCCGATCCCGTCCGCGTCTTCGACGTTGTACGCGGTGAGCGTCGCCGTCGAGTCCGCGGAGCGCTCGTCGAGCGAGCCGACGGCGTCGACCGAGACGGTCTTCGCAGTCGCGGCACCGGCAGCGCCGACGGCGACCGTGCTGACGAGCATGGCGGTGCACATCACGACCGCGAGTAGCTGTTTCGTGTTCATGAGTTATGCACCCCCGATGGTGTAGTCGGCATCACGGTTGTTCTCGCTGTACTGCTGGACGAGCATCGCGTCGACCGCGTTGACCTGCCCGTCGCCGTTGACGTCGCCGTAGGCGGCGTCGGAACCGCTCGAAGCGGCTTGTGCGATGTCGGACGCGTCGTCCGCGTCGACGTCGCCGTCGAGGTCGACGTTACCGAGTTCGTAGCCTTCGAACTCCACGGAGACCTGCGTTCCGACGCCGGTCTGGTTGAGTTGGACCCGCGTCTCGCCGTCAACCGTCGTCTGCTCGACGAGGTTCGCGTCCGTCGTCGCTGTGCCGTCGCCACGGAGCGGTTTGTCGCTCGGTGGTGCGATATCGTACACGACCGTGCCGTCACTCTTCGAGATGGTCACGGACACCGTCGTGTTGACGGGCGTCTTCGCGTTGCCGTCGGACTCAGAGGTCGAGTCGCCGATGAGCGCCGGTTCCTCGCCGACGTACGCGACCGGCTGGATGCTGTCGTCACCGTCGACGAAGGTGACAGACGCCGTCTCGGAGATGCCGACACCGACGGTGAACTCGGGGGCGTCCGTCAGGCTCGAGCCGACGGTGTGGTCGCCTTCGAGCACGGTCTCGCTGACCGAGTCGGCTTGGTTCTGACCGTCGAGGACGACGGACGCGCCAGTTACGGCGTTGCCGTCGTTGTCCACGACGCTCGCGTTGACCGTCCCGACGCCGCTCACGTCGAGTTGTTCGCTCGTGCGAACGTTGTTCGGCTCGTTGTACAGCGGGCGCACGTCAGCGGTCAGCGACGTGGTCCCCGCCGACGAGACGGTCACGTTGAAGTGGTAGGTCCGTGACTCGCCGGCCGGCACTACCTCGCCCGTGATGAGCAGAGAGTCGCCGGTCGAAATCGTACTCTCCTGGACGACCGCGTCCCGGAGATCCGCCGTGTTATTCACGTAGACCGCGTCTTCGGCACCGTTCGGGAGCGCGACCGGGCTGCTGATCGGAACCTCCACGAGCGGGTTGAGGAGCGCGGTGTCGTCGTTGTTCGTAACCGTTACTGCAATCGTCTGGTTCCCGTCCGTGCTGAGGTCGTCCGGCGCGTCGATGGCGACGCTAAACGGGTCCGCAGCAGAGACAACACCCGGGCCGACACCGAACGATATCGATGCCACGACCAGGAGGGCAGCCAGTGTCGTTGAAAGTTTTCGTGTCATCGTTTCTCCTTAGTTGGTGTCCTCGTACTCTTGTTCGTTGACGAGTTGCTCGGATTCGGCACCAACGACAACGCGAGTCTCGTTCTCGACGGTGAGCGTGATGTTACCGGTCTCACGAAGCGTGTCGAGCTCGTCAGTGGTGAACGTCACCGTCGCAGTCGGCGTGTTACCGTCGACGCTGACTTCCTTCGTGACGCTTGAGTTGATCTCGATCGTCACCGTCTGCGAACCGGCGTTCCGCTGGTCCGCCGTGGTGAGGGCGTCGATGGCGACGCCGGTCGCACGCGTGTTCCCGAAGGAGCCGCCCTGCTGGTAGATGCCAACGAGGTAGCCGACACCGTCGGACACGGTTCCGTTGCTCGTCGCCGTGTACCCTGCCGCGTCGTTCAACGCGATGATTGCGTTACCCGTCGCGCGGGCCTTCTCGCCGACGTTGCTCCAGTACGGAGAGTTCGTGTAACCGGCCCACGACCCGTCCGCTTGCTGGTTGGCCACGAGCCACTCGACACCGCTGTCGAGGGCCATCGACACGTTACCGGAACTCAGCTCGTTGTTGACCTGATTCCGGAGGGTGTCGCTGTCGTTGACCGCTGCGAGCGCCTGCACCGCGTAGGCGGTCGCCTGCGCTTCTTTCGTACCGGCTTCCCAGCTTCCGTCGCTGTTCTGCTGTTCGATGAGGTAGACCGCGGCGTCGACGCTGAACTCGTTGGCGGCCGTCTGTGCGGTCGCGTTGAGGTCGTCGCCAGCGCGGTCGATTGCGACCGTCGTGTAGGCGGTCGCGGAGGCGTCGTCGCGGAGGAAGTAGCCGCTCGGGCGGACACTTCCGTCGTTGCGCTGTTTGTCTGCCAGCCAGAGCACCGCACCGCTCTGGTTGATGTTCTGCAGACTCTTGTTCACGTCCGTGCGGTTGCTCTGCACCGTGTCGTCGGAGACGGCGCTCGCGCCTGCAGGGCGTAGATGGTGTAGAACAGGTCACCGCGCGGGTTGTTGCCGTACATGCTCCACGCGCCGTTGTCGTGCTGAGAGATGTTGAAGTACGCACCGGGCGTGGGCTCGTCGGCGAGCTTGCTGATCCCCGCGCTGATCGTGCTGTTCGCACGGTCGCGGTTGTAGTTGCTCGGGATGTCGCCGTTACGGTAGTACTGGTCGGTCCGGAGCGCGGACATCATCTGGGTCGTCGTCTGTTCAACACACCAGTAGGGGTAGGAGAACAGGTATTCGAGACCCTGTAGCGTCCGCCCGTCCGTCCCGGACTGCACGGTCACGTTGAGCGTGTGTTCGTAGGTCGTCGCGTCCGAGACGTTGAGTGCGAGCGACTGCGTCTCGCCCGCGCTCTTGAGCGTCGTCGCGTTCGTCGTGGTGTAGCGAACCTTCGGCACCGTGACGTTCGTCGTCGCGGACGCCGTGTCGCTCTCACCGAACGCTTCGACGGTGACGTCTACCTGCGCGTCTTCGATGTCCGCGGTCGTGTTGCCGCGGACCTTCCAGGCGACCGAGCCGCCCTTTGCCGACGACCGGACCTGTTTCTCAGCGCTCTGTCCGGCGGCGAGTTCGAGCCCCGCGGGGAGCGAGACCGTCGCGTTGACGTCGGACGGGTGGTTCGCGTTGAACTCCGCGAGAACGGTGACGGTCGAGTTGTTCACGACCGTCGAGGGCACCGAGACGTCGTCGTTTTCGATGCTCAGCGAGTACGGCTTCACCCTGACGTCCTTCGTCGACACGTTGTTGTCGAACGGGACGCCGTCGGAGACGCTCGCACTCACGACTTTGTCGCCACCCGTCGCGAAGCGGTGGGTGACGCGCGTCGTGTTGGGCTGTTTGACGCCGAGGTTCGCGATGGTGATGTTCTCCGTCGTCCCGTCGTCGTAATCGACGGTCACGTTGAACTCACCGGTCTTTGCGGTACCGTTGTTCTTCGTGAACACGACGAACGTCGCCTTCTGGCTCTGGAGCGCCGTGCTCTGTCCCTGGATGCGGACCGCCGGGTCGGCGTAGACCACGCGCGTGGAGTTGACGACCTGGTTGTTCGTCTCGTCCGTCTCGGGAATCTCGTTCGCCGGGTCGACCGTCGCGGTCACCCGCGCGTTACCCTGTGCGAGGGTTCCGAGGAGTTCCTCGCTGGCGAACTCGGTCAGGTCGTAGCTGAGCGTCGTCTCGTTGTTCGGCGCGTCGGTGCTGTCGGAGAGGTTGCCGGTGTACTTCGTGTACGTCTCCGTGGCACCGTTTGCGGCCTCGACGGTCAGGTTGACCGTCGCGTTCGAGACGTTGACGAGACCGTCGTTCGAGACGGTCACGGAGGCGTTCACGCCGTCGTTGAACCGCTGTCGCTGTTCGACATCGAGTTCGGGCGAGAGGTCAGCACCCTCCGCGAGGCGGAAGGTGAGGTTCGCGCCGCTCGTGTCGACCGTGAGGTTCTGCCAGTACGTCCGGTTGACGAACCGGTCGTTCTCCGGCGGCGTGACGCGGACTTCCATGTCGCCGCGGACCTCGATGCCGGTCTTGTCGCCTTCACCGGCCGGGAAGAGTCCCTCGGCGTTGGACTTGTACGCGACACCCGAACGCGTGCCGTTGTTGTTGTGGTGGACCGCAATCGTCGCGTTCTCCACCGGGTCACCGTCCTGGTCGACGACGGTGACGTTGAGCAGGCCGGCGTCGGGAAGCGTCGTGTTCCCGACGTTCAGAATCCGCTCGGTTCCCTGCGTCGTGTAGAGCGAGAAGATGTCGGGTGACCCGTCGCGCGGGTGGTCACCGCTCCAGCCGCTCGCTCCGTCCTGCACGTACGCAATCGTCTGCGTGGTTCCGTTGACGACCGGCACGAGGAAGCGACCGTTCTCGTCGGTGAACGTCTGGCCGACGGACCACGGCTCGTCGCCGGGGTTCGTGCGGCTCGTGTAGACGAGGTCGTCCACGGCGGGGCTCCCGTCGGGCATCTTGACGTAGCCCTTCGCGAGCGGGCCGCCGGTGACGCGCGCGTCGACCTCGTTGTTCGTCTCGCTCGCCTCGGCGATTTCGTCAGCCGGGTCGGCGATGACGCGAACGGAGTAGTTCCGCGCGTCCACGCGTGCGAGCGTGGTATTGATAGCGACCGACTCGCCGGCGTCGAGGTCGACCGTCCGACTGGCGAGTTCTTTCCAGGACCCGCCGTTGTCGGCTTTCGCCTCGACGATGGCGTCAACGCCCGTCGCATCGACGTTACCGAGGTTTTCGACCGTCGCGTTGACCGGCACGACGCCTTTCGTGACGTCCGTTTCGACCGAGAGCGTCGGCGCGATGTCCGGCGCTTTCACGGTCACGGTCTCCGGTGAGAGGTCGCCGACGCGGACCGTGTGCTCACCGAGCGAAAGACCGGAGACGACGAACGAAACCGTCTTCGATTCGCCCGCTCCGAGCATCACGGACTTCGTCTGCGTAATCTCATCGTCGACCGAGAGCGTCGCGGTGAAATTGCCCGACACGTCGCCGGTGTTCGTGACCGTCGCGCTCACGTTGACCGCGTCTTCGAGTCCGATTTCGGTCGTGTTGACCTGCTGGTTCGAGTACTCGAGGTTCGGCGGCGTGTCGACCGTCACGGTCTGGGCGGGAAGCCCGTCGACCGCGATCTGGTACGTGCCGGGTCCGAGGTCCTTCTCGAAGGTGACCGTCGTGGACGCGTCGGGTGCGAGCGTCCCGTTCATCCACTCGACGGCCGTCCCGTCGATGACGAGCGACGCGTTGTACTCGCCGGTGCCGGTCCCGTTGTTACGGATGTCGGCGCTGACGACGGTCGTGTCACCGGGCGAGACCTGGCTCGGAACCGTGAGGTTCGAGTAGACGATGTCCGGGACGCCGCTGACCTCGATGGCCGTCGGCGTCGCGTCGTTGACCGTGACATCGTACGTGCCCGGCGTGTCGAAGCTCAGTTCGAACTGCTCGACGACGGTCTGGCCTGCACCGACGAACACCGTCTTCGACTCGACGGTCTGGCCGTCGCGCTTGAGGTCGACCGTGAAGTTCCCGCCGAAGTCATCGGCGTTCTCGACGGTCGCGTTGACCGTCACCGTCTCATCGGTCGTCACCGACGTCGACGAGACGTTGTAGTCGGTGAGTTCGATGTTCGGCGTGATGACGTACAGGTCGACGCTCGACGAGATGTACGCGGTTCCGTTAGACGGGTCTTTCGTGACCGTCGCGGTTCCGGACTCGACGGGCGTGAACGTCACCTGACCGTTCGAATCGGTCGTGAACGTCTTGCCGTTGTACGTCACGTTCGCACCAGCGACGCGGTCGCCGGTGTCTGCCCGGGTGACGTTGAGCGTGACGCTCTCTCCCTGCTGGATTTCGACCGCGCTCGGCTCGATGTTGAGCTGGACGCCGTCGACGAGGTCGACGCTCGCTTTGTTGCTCAGCGTCGCCGTCCCGTTCTGTGCGGTCGCGAAGTGAATGACCGAGTACTCGCCGGGCGTGAAGTTCTCCGTCGTGCGGAGCGTGACAGTTTCCTGTGGTCCGCCGACGGTTCCGTTGATACTCGTGTAGATGACCGTGTCGTCGGTCTGCGTCACGCTGTCTTCACCGGCTAACCGCGAGAGCAGCGAGACGATGTTCGTGTTCCCGTTGTAGCGGCTCGCGGGAAGCGTGCTCCCGGCGAAGTTCGTTCCGGGCTTCACGTCGGTCGCCCCTTCGATTCGGTCGATGGACGACTGAATCTCCTCGATTTCGCTCCCGTTGAGCTGAATCGTCTGCTGTTGGTCGCCGAGGACCGACTCGTTCAGGAGAATCGTCGTGTGCGAAACGTCGTCCGTGCCCAGGTTCGACGCGTCCACGTCCACGTCCACGTCGTTGCCGACCGCAGCGACATCTGGCGGCGTCACGGTCGACCGACCGTCCTGAACGAGGAAGTGGTCGAACCCGACAACCGTCACGTTCCCTTCGGCGGTGAGGTTACCTGGCGACGAGCCCTGCACCAGTCCCGGGTCGGTGCTGTTGTCGACGAGGACCGTCGCGAAGAGGTACTGCCCGGACTTGTCGGGGGTGAATTTGAAGTTCTGCTCTCCGCTCTCCCCCGTGAACTCGCGAACGATTTCGGCGTTCGTGTCTTCGCTCGTCGTGAGCAGCTTGCCGATGTCACTGATGCCACCCGGTTGCTTCGCGCCCTCTTTCAGGCGGACAGCGACCAGTTGGACTTTCTCCCCGTCGACCACGCTGCTCTTTCCGGCTTTCCCCGGATTGAACGTCGCGGTGATCTCCGTCTTGTTGAAGACGTAGATTCGGTTTTTGTCCAAGCTGGTCTCCAGGTCACTCGTCCCGACGAAAATGTTCGTGTTCCGTATCTCGTGGCTGATGTACGGAACGTCGTCGAGCGTGACAAACTCGCTCGACGCCGCCGGGTTATTCGGCCGGAGTGTCAGTAGTGAATACTGCCACACGGAGACGTTCTCTCCGGCGTCTATTTTCAACTCGTCACTCACCGCAGGTGTTGTCGCTCCGTCGATCGGAGCGGAACCCCCTCCGCTGAGTGAGGCCGATGCGTCTGCTGAGGCGAGGGTGCTCGCGCTAACGGGTCCTACCACCATCGATAGAACCACAACCCCCGTCAGAACTAAACTCAAGAGTTTAGTCCTGTTGCTGGTCGTAGGCCTCATGGTATGTTCATCTGATACGAGCGATAAAATACTTCTGTATCACCCATGGATTTATTCAGAGCTGTACGTCTGAATAATACTGTCCGGCTGTATTGACACTCATTCAAACCGACAACACTTCGGCCGTTTCGTAGCCGTGGTCACATTAAAGAAGGCGGGTAGTCATGTGAGTAGCATATGCGAAGACGCCG
Source organism: Haloferax sp. AB510 (assembly GCF_024136985.1). NCBI lineage: Archaea > Methanobacteriati > Methanobacteriota > Halobacteria > Halobacteriales > Haloferacaceae > Haloferax > Haloferax sp. AB510. Next base: position 12,528 of record NZ_JAMYJY010000002.1, on the reverse strand, counting down.
GTTCCTTACTGCGCTCTCTGCGATGGTCGTCGGAACTGCCGGCTGTGCACAGGAGTCCGAGACGGAGACGTCGACCCAAACACAAACACCGCTCCCGACGAGAACGCCCTCCCCGTACGTCGAGCAGGCGGACGAGTTTCGGTCGTTCCTCCAACAAGAGGAGATTTCCATCGTCGAACTCCTCCCGCAACCGCCGGTGAATGCGGTGGAACTCACGTACGTCTCGAACGAAGAGCAGTACGAGGAGGTCGGCGGGGAAATCGGCACGATTGCCGGCGGCTTCTTCAATCGAGTCGCAAACGGCTGGGAAGCCGAGCGCCTGAACGCGGTGGTCATGGACAGCCCCGAGTCCCGCTTCGGGACGTGGTACGCGAAGTCGTCGTGGTTCGCCGAATACCGAGACGGAGAGATCTCTTCGAACGAACTCTCACTCAAAGTGTTGAACACACTCTCGCGCGCGGAAGACGCGTGAGACCGACCGCTTTTAGTGAATCCTTGTCGCACCCATAGCCGATGACCTCCGACACGGACTGGCTATCGCTCGTCCCGCACTCGGTTCGCACCGCCCCTGCGGACCTGCTCGCGGTCGTGGTGGTGGCCGTCCTTACTTGCGGTGCAGTCACCCTCCCTGGCGTCCGCGACACCCCGCTTCGGGTCGTGCTCGGCCTCCCGTGCGTGCTTTTCGTCCCCGGCTACGCAGTTATCGCCGCGCTGTTCCCGGAGTCAGGCCCCTCGGTCGCCGCGAGCGGAGACGCCGACGCGGCCGACCGGACGGGAATCGACGGCATCGAGCGGGTCGCGCTCTCGTTCGGGACGAGCATCGCCCTCGTCTCGGCGCTCGGACTGCTCCTCAACTTCACGCCGTGGGGGCTTCGACTCGTTCCGATCGTCGTCGCCATCGGCCTACTCACGGTCGCGGCCGCGGTCGTCGGGGCGCGTCGGCGGGCCGCCCTCCCCGAGGGCGAACGGTTCGGCGTCCCGGTCCGGTCCAGTCTCCCGGATGACCCGAACCCCTTCTCATCCGGTTCGCGGACCGACGCGGCGTTCGCCGTCGTGTTGGTGCTCTGCCTCGCGCTCGCCGTCGGGGTGGGCGGATACATGGTCGCCGCTCCCGGGTCCGGGGAGTCCTTCTCCGAGATATACGTGCTGACGGGGAACCAAGGGGATCTCGCCGCGGAAGACTATCCGACGGAACTCACTGCGGGGGAGCCCACGTCGCTCACCGTCGCCGTCGGCAACCACGAGGGGACGGCCACCGACTACGTCGTCGTCTCGCAACTCCAGCGCGTCCGGGTCGCCAATAACACGACGACGGTCCTCGAACGCGAGGCACTCACGCGGTACCGACCGTCGGTCGAGGCCAACGCGACGTGGCGGACCGAACACGCGGTCACGCCGACGATGACCGGCGACCGGCTTCGACTCACCTACCTCCTGTACGAGGGATCGGCACCCTCGGAGCCGACGGCTGAAAACGCCTATCAGTCGGTCCACCTCTGGGTGAACGTGACGGACCCGGACGCCGACTCGTCCTGAGCGACGCCGTTACCCCGCCCGCACTTCGGCGAACAGCGCCTGCACGTCCACGACGTTGACGCGACCGTTTCCGGAGAAGTCGAACGCCTCCGGAGTGCTCTCGACCGCCTCGGCGTCGCGGTGGGCGAACAGCGCCTGTACGTCCGCGAGCGTCACGTTTCTGTCGCCGTTGATGTCCTCGTAGACGCCGTCGCCGTCGGGGTCGGTCGGCGGCGCCGTCTCGTTCGTCACGGCGCGAGGGAGCGCGGCCGTTTCGTTGACCGCACTCCACGTGTCGAGCATCCCCGCGCCGACGGCTGGTTCCGTCTGTGGGAGCGGTCGCGCCGTCGACCGGAGCACTCGCGTCACGTCGGCGCGGGTCGCGTTCGGGTTCGCGTCGAGAAGGAGCGCGACCGTGCCGCTCACGTGCGGGGCGGCCATCGACGTCCCGTCGAGCGTGACGTACGGTTCGGCCTCGTCGCGCTGTGACGTCGAGTACGCCGACGTGACGTTCTCGCCCGGGGCGATGAGGGCGATGCCGGGCCGCCGGTCGTCGCCGAACCCGACCGGGCCGCGACTCGAAAACGAGGTCACGCCGGACGCCGTCTGCCGCGCCGCACCGACCGTAATCGCGCCCGCCGACGCGCCGGGACTCGCGACCGAGCGGTTCCCGAGCAACCCGGCGTTGCCGGCCGAGATGACCGCGACCGTGTCCGTCGTCGTCACGAGCGAGTCGACGTACCGGGAGAACTGGTCGCTCCCGTTCGACGGGTAGTACGCCGTCGCCCGGTACCGATACGACACCGACTCCGGGTGGTCGCTCTCGACGGCGAGCGACCAGTTCCCGGGGGGTTCGATTGCCGTCTCGTTCCGAGGGCTGAACCTCTGGTACGCGATTGCGTCCGGCACGCGGCCGTCCTCGAACCACCAGCCCGCGTCGACGCCCCTGAGCGGGGTGTCGCCCGCGGGGTCTCGAAGCGTCACCGAGAGGTTCCGCATGACCTCGGCCCGTCGCTCGTCGCTTTGAATCTGCTCGCCGCCGACCTGCGTCGGTTCGACGAGCACGTAGACGTACGCCGGTTTGAACCCGTCGTACCGCGCGCTGGCTTGGTACACGCCGGAGCCGTTCGCGTAGAGTTCGATGTCGCTCGCTCCGGTCCCGTTCGGCCGGACCGCCCGTTCGCCGCGGTATTCGAGCGGGAACGGACTGGCTCCGAGGCTCGCGGAGACCACGTCCGCGCGGTTCTCGGCGCTCCACTCCATCGCCGCCATCACGTCCGACATACTGCCCTGACCGTCCTCGTCGAGGGCGCGCGCGCCGAACAGTCGTGTCTCGGGTGCGACGCCGACCGATTTGTTCGCGTCTGCCCGCCCGGCGACGGTCCCTGCGACGTGGGTACCGTGACCCCACGGATCGAACGGCTGGGAGGAGTTGCCGACGAAGTCCTTCCACCGGACGACCTGCCCGCGGAGCGCCGGGTGGCTGTCGTCGATGCCGCTGTCGATGACGCTGACGTTCACGCCCGCGCCGGTGATTCCACGGTCCTGTACGTCGTCGGCACCAATCGATTCGAGGTTCCACGATTCCGTCCCGCTCGTGCCGCTTGTCGCGCGCTTGACGCGGTCCGCTCGGACCGTGTCACCGTACGCAGACAGCGCGTCGAGGTACGCCGCGACGCTCGGCGACACCGACCCCGTCGCGTAAATCGGCCGGTCGTAGTGAATCGCGGACACGTTCGGCATCCCGCCGAGGGTTCGCACGACCGCGGGCGTCGCCTCGACGGCCAGCGCGTTCCGCGTCCAGAACGGTTTCACGTCGGCCGCGGTCCCGTTCGCCCGCCGGGCGTCGAGGAAGTCGCGCACGTCGGACTGCGTTCGGTTGGTCGCCGCTCTGCGTCGGGCGCGCGTCCCCGCGTCGGATTCGTTGGACGCGTTGTTCGACCCGCGCGAGTGGTCGTCGAAGACGAGGATGACCGGAACCAGTTCGTCCGCCGCCGCGTGCGACAGTTGATACGCCGCCGTGCCCGAGAGAACGCCGCTCCCGGTCGTCTCGTTGTCAGGTGCAGTCGTGTTGTTGGTCGTCGCGAGGCCGGCGGCGGTCGCTGTGGGTGCGCCCCGCTCGGGCCCTCCCAACTTGGAATCGGGCGGGCGCGCCGCTTCGGAGACCGGTGCGAGCGTCGCGCTCAGGAGCAGACAGAACACGATGCCGGCGACGGCGGCCCGCGTCCTTCGTTGCGTTCGAATCATCTCTTCGGGAGTCGTCTTCGCAAGCGCGCGGCTGTGACGGCGAGCATCTTACTCGAGAGGTAGTGTCCATCGCAACTACAGACCTAAAACATCCACCGGTCGCGCCGACGGAAGACTGCCTGGTGAAACACACATATTAGCGTTACACCTATACCGACGAGTAACGGTCTGCGTTCCGCCGTCCGCCGGTCCCGGAACAGAAAAGTAGTCCGACTCTCAACACGTCGGTACCGACTCGCATGTCAATTCGACAGGCTCTGGTCGTCTCTCTCGGACTGTTCGTTCTCGTCGGCTGCGGTCTCGCCGCGGTTCCCACCGAGGCGAACGCAGCACAAGACGGCGTCTCGGTCATCGTGACGCCCGCCTCGCAAGAGACGGACGTCGGCTCGACGACGACGTACGACCTCGTCGTCGACGACGTCAGCGGCGGTGGCGTCGGCGCCGTCGACGTGACTCTCCGAGTTGACGGTTCCGTCGCGACCGTCTCGAACGCGTCGTTCGTCCCCGACCCCGGGCTGAGCGAGGTCACGTACGGCGACGGTCGGTCGCGAGTTCGCCTCTACGCGGCACTCATCGATACGTCGCAGTCCGGGTCCGTCACTATCGCGACGGTCACGGTCGAGGGGACCGCGAACGGAACGTCACCAATCGCCGTGAACGTCACCGACATCGGGAGCGAAGGTGGCGTCAGCTATCGAATCGACGCCGTCGAGAACGGGAGTCTCGCCGTCGGCGAGGCGGGTTCGAACACCACCGAACGCGCCTCCGAGGACGGGTCGTCGCAGGACGACGACTCGGGGTCTCCCTCCGAAGAGACCTCCGGCGAGTTGACCGTCTCCGCGATGGGCGAAAACGGGACGGACGGCGTTACCGCGAGCTCTCCTTCCTCGCCCTCCTCGTCGGCGGAGAACGCGACGGACGGACAGACCGGGACCGCGGGAACCGCGACCGCAGCCGCGAGCGAGACCGCGACTCAGTCCTCACCGTCGCAGACGGAGACGAGCGTCCCCGGTCTGTCGGTACTCCTCACCGTCTGTTCCCTCCTCGCCGTCGTCGCGTACTTCGTGGTCGCGTCCCGCTGAACCGCGGCGGGGAGACGCTCACGACGCATCACGCCGCCGACGCGTCGGACCCGACACCGCTCGCGAGCCGTTCGCGCAAGCGATAGTTTAGTTATCCCGCACCGTCCACGACCGTACATGGCAACGGCACGACGCGAGCGATTCATCCGCGCCCAGCTCGCTTGGATGCTCGGCGCGACGCTCGTCTTGGTCCTCCTCGACTCGCTTTCGTACGAGCTGGTCTTCGTCGTGTCCCTCATCGGCTTCCTCGTCGTCGTCGAACTCACCGCGCCGGTCGCGGTGACGCCCGCGTGGCGGCGACGGCTCCTGTGGCTCATCGGCGGCGGCCTCGTCGCCTTCGGCTACATCGTGGTCAGACGCATCCTCGACATCCTCCCGCCGGGGGTGTTCTGAGTGCGCGTCGGCTCGCGCGAGGTCGGCTACCCGCACCTCTTGGCCGCGGCGCTCCTCGTCACGATGCTCCTCGGCGTCGGCGTCGGCGCGGGCACCTCGTCGTCAACCTACGGCGCGTTCAACGCCGCGTGGGACGGCGGCTCCGGAATTCGCGGGGTCGCGTCCGACGCGGGTGCCGAGACCGAGGTCGTCTACAACACCACCGAGTACAGCGAGGTCGACCCGGCGGGCACCGTCGCGTTCGTCATCTCGCCTGAGCGGGGCTACACCGACGCCGAGGCCGACCGCATCGAAGCGTTCGTCCGGGCCGGCGGGACCGTCGTCGTCGCCGACGACTTCAGGCCGCACGGCAACGACTTGCTCGCCCGACTGGGCGCGTCGGCGCGAATCAATCAGACCCCGCTCCGCGACGACCGGCATCAGTACAAATCCGGTGCGCTCCCGGTGGCGACGCGAGTCGCTGCGGACCCGCTGACCCGCGACGTGTCGCAACTCACGCTGAACCACCCGGCGACGGTGACCGAAAACGAAAGCACCGTCCTCGTCCGCTCGTCGAACTTCTCGTATCTCGACCGCGACGACGACGGCGAACTCGACGAGAGCGAGGCGCTCCGTTCGTACCCGGTCGCGACCACAGAGCGCCTCGGCGAGGGCGACGTCGTCGTCGTGAGCGACCCGAGCGTGTTCATCAACGCGATGCTCGAACGGCCGGACAACCGGGCGTTCGCCGAGGCGCTCGTCGCCGACCGGACGGCCGTCGTGTTGGACTTCTCGCACGCCGAAGAGCGCCCGCCGTTGCAGGTCGCGCTCCGGGCGCTCCGGGGCTCCGGTGGGCTCCAACTCCTGTTCGGCGGGGTCGTCGTCGGCGCGGTCGCGCTCGTCGCCCGGCGCGGGCGGTTCTCGTAGTCTGTTGCCGGGGCCGTCCGGCTCTGTCGGCTCGCTCGTTCGGCCCGCTCGCTCGCCGGGGCACCGAGACCGCAGTTATATGTGGTCGCCGTCCCGAGTGTCTCGTATATGAGTGCTCCCGAAGAGGTCTACGAGGCCATCCTTGACGAGACATCGCAACTCCTCGTCGGGAACGAGGACGCGATAGAGGCGCTCACCATCGCGTTGCTGACGAACGGGCACGTCCTCCTCGAAGGGGTCCCTGGCGTGGCCAAGACGACGATCGCCAACCTGTTCGCCCACGCCGCGAACCTCGACTACCAGCGGATTCAGATGACGCCCGACGTGCTGCCGGCAGACATCACGGGCACCCACATCTACCGCGAGAACCTCGGCGAGTTCGACCTCCAGCGGGGGCCGGTCTTCTCGAACGTCGTCCTCGCCGACGAGATAAACCGGGCGACGCCGAAGACGCAGTCCGCGCTCCTCGAAGCGATGGAGGAGGGGCAGGTGACCATCGAGGGCGAGACGCTCAAACTCCCCTACCCGTTCATGGTCGTCGCCACCCAGAACCCCATCGAGTACGAGGGGACGTTCAACCTCCCGGAGGCCCAGCGCGACCGCTTCCAGTTCAAGGTCGTCGTCGAAATCCCGGAGCGGGCCGACGAGCGCGAGATTCTCGAACGCTTCGATCGCTCGCCGTCGCTCAAACCCTCGGACATCTCGAACGTCATCAACGACGCCGACATCGGGAAGGCCCGGCAGGTCGTCACGGACGTGCACGTCGACGACAAGGTGTTCGATTACATCCTCGACCTCGTCGGCGCGACGCGGACGCACGCCGCGGTCGACTTCGGCGCGTCGCCCCGCGCGTCGCTTGCGTTCCTCCGGGCCGGCAAGGCCGCCGCGGCGATTCACGGCCGCGACTACGTGATTCCGGACGACGTGAAGCGGCTCGCGCCCATCATCATGTCGCACCGCCTCGTCCTCGGGACCGAGGCGGACATCAGCGGACGCGACCCCCGAGAGGTCGTCGAGGAGGTCGTCGACACCGTTCCGACGCCCGAAGTCGACCTCAACGAGTCGGCGACGCCGTCCGTCGCCGGCGACGACGACTGAGGGCGTCGGCTATCGCTCGTCGGCTTCTGCTTCTGTTTGTGTTTCTGCTTCGACTTCTGTTCCTTCGGACTCGACCGCCCCTGCGTCGGCCTCACCCTCAGCCTCCGACGCCGCGGCCGCGGACGGCTCGCTTTCCTCGTCGTCTTCGACGTCCCACCGACAGGTGACGGCGAAGTCCATCTCCTCGCCGGCGGCGACCTCGGCGACGACCGGTGCGTCGAGACCGCGGGCGACGGCCACGGCGATGAACGACGCGACGGGCGTGTCGAACGTCTCGACCGACCCGAACCGGCAGTCCTCCACGCGGACCGTCAGGCGACCGTCCGCGGCGTCCGTCTCGGCGGCCGCGGTTTCGGCGAGTTCGAACAGTTCCACGAGGGCGTCGGTCGCCTGTCGGGCGAGCGTCTCGGGGTCGTCGCCGAGCGGGCCGTCGAGGCTCCGCTCGAATTCGTCGAACAGGCCGCCGCCGCTGGGGTTGAAGGCGACGCCGCGCGCCAGTTCGTCGTCGGTGACGACGAAGGTGTCGCGGAGCGCCTCGGCGTCGGGAAGCGCGTAGCCGCGGTGCTCCGGGACGAACAGCCGAACGGCGTCGCGGTCGGCGTCGGGGACGTAGACCATCGTGTCCTGGAGGCCGAGTTCATCGACGACGGCGGCGTGGTTGCTCGCGTGCGCGCCGAACACCGACGAGCCGACGCCGACGGGGATGAACCGCTCGGGGCTGAGATACCGCGTCACCGCCGCGGCGAACAGCCCGATCGCGCCGAGGACGACGAGCGTCTCCCTGACGGGCGGAAACAGCGCGCCCCCGAGCAGACCGGCGACGCCGAGCGCGGCCAGCGCGACGGCAGTCTGTCGGTATCGTCCCCGTCGGAGCGCCTCGTAGCGCTGTCTGAGTCGGGCGTTTTCGCGCCGGAGGTCGGCGGCTTTGGCGCGGTCGGGCGCTGACTCGTCGGTGTCACCCCGACCGGCATCGCCGTCGCCTCGGGTCGCGGCCGAAACGACGGCGCGGGTCTCGCCGTTCGCCAACTCGCGGTCGGGTCGGTCCGCGGGGCTGTCCGCGCTCATCGCCCAGCCCCCGTGTCCGACGCACTCACGAAGCCGAGCGCGACACGTTCGTAGCGGTGGAGCCCGTAGGCGGCGAGTGCCGCGAGGACGACGGCCACCAGCGCGGCCTGCCACGCCCACCGGAGCGACGTCCAGAGCGCCCACGCCATCCCGAGCGCGACGACGTATCCAGCCGCCAGCCGAGCGAGTCGCGACCGGTCCGGCGGCCACGCGCACGCCGCGCTCGCGAGGAGCGGGAACGCCGCGAGCTGCGCGCTACCGAGTGCGACGAGGCTCGCGTCCCCGAAAAGCGAGACGGCGGTCAGTTGGGCGACGACGAACGCGAGCGGCCCCGTCGTCATTGCCGCGACGGCGAGGACGAGGACGCCGGCGGCGACGCCCCACAGCCCGCTCGTCAGTCCCGCCACGAGCGTGACACAGAGGACGCCGACCACGTCCATCGGGGTGAGTTCGTTCGCGTCCAACACGGTTCGAATCGTCCGTTCGCTCTGGTTCACAGGTGTCTCCATCGGTGTTCACTCCGCTGTGGTGGCGCGGTCCGTTGCCAGGTTCATCGCGCTCTTCGGGGCGACTTCGTAGGCGGTGACGTTCGGCAGTCGTTCGAGTCGCTTTCGGAACTCCTCGAAGGCGACGAGACCGTCGGTGTCGCCCGCGCTCCCGGCGGCGTCGTCGAAGAACGTCGTCGGCGTGAGGAAGACGCTCGTCTGGCTGCTCCGCTTGGACGCGACGACGACCGCCTCGTAGGTCTCGACTCTCGCCGAGTCGTCGGTGACGAGCACGAGGTGGTCCTGCCGGTCGGACCGCGAGCACGCGGACTTCACCGCGTCGAAAATCGGTCGGTCGCTGACCCGCGAGACGTAGCTCTCGCCGTCGCGGAGGTACGGGCGAAGCGTCGTCGCGAACGCCGAGTCGTCACCATCGAGGAGGCGACCCCGCTCGCGGGCGTCTTCGGGGGCGACCGGCCGGGACGTGCCGACCGGGCGACGCGAGCGCGCGGTCGGCTCGATCGAGAGCAGTCGCCGTCGAATCGTCTGGTAGGCGTTCGAGGATGACGAGGGGCCGAACTCCCACGTCGTCCCGGCGTCGCCGACGAACTGCGCCGAGACGGGGTCGCTGTGGGAGTCGGCGGCGTCGATGAGGCCGAGCGCGACCTCGCGCGCGTACGAAAGCATCGTTCGCCCGGTCGGACCGCGGTTCATGTTCGAACCGCAGTCGACCACGAGCGACAACAGATAATCCGACTCGGACTCGAACTCGCGGATGTACGGGTGGTCCATGCGCGCGGTGGTTTTCCAGTCGATCTGCGACAGCGTGTCGCCGGGGAGGTACTGCCGCGTCTCGTGGGGGACGAGTCCCGGTCCGGTCTGGTCACTGGAGTGGTCGCCGAAAGACGCGCCGACCAGTTCGCCGCCGCGACCGACGTGGATGCCGTCGGGGGCCGGCGGTTCGACCAGGCAGCGGGCGTCGGCGTCGAGCGTCAGCGTCTCGGTGAAGAAGCCGGCACGGTCCTCGATGTCGACTTCGACCTCGTCGAACGCGATTCGCCCGGCGACGGGGAACTCGACACTGCACGTGACCGACCCGGCGGTCTCTCCGGGGTCGAACGCGACCGTCCGGCGCGCCCGCCCGGGCGCGTTCACACTCGGCGGCGCGACGAGTTCGACCTCGACGGGCGCGTCGACGGCCTCGGACAGCGACGCCGTCAGCGTCACCGCGGCGCGGTCGTCGACGTACACCGACGTGGCTCGACCGAGACGCTCGCCGAGAGGTCGCGGTCGACCGCGCGCATCGTCCCGACGGCGTCGACCTGCGCGACGACGAGCACGCGGCGAGACCGCAGGCTGCGAAAAGCGGCGTCGGCTCGTCGAGGACGACCGCGTAGACGGCGAGGAAGCAGGCGACGCCTGCGAGCGCGGCCCACCGGCGGGTCGGAAGCATCGTGGATTCGATTCGTGCCGCCCAAGTTGAATGTTTGTGTTGGAGCGGGCCGCAGCCGGCCGCGCGGACCCGAGGATTTGCCGCGCGTTCCCGGGTCAGATCGGGTCGTTAAACCCGGCGTTAACGCATCGCAGTCTGCGAATCACGCGCCCGGGGGCGCCGGGGCGAGTCGGCGAATGCCAAAACCCATTAGGTCCCCCCGTCTGGCTACGGGTAGTGCGTGGTGAATCGGGCGGCCCGGTGCGGTTGCTCTGGACGATGTTGGTCGTCGGCTGTCTCGTCGCGACAGCGCCGGTAGCGGCGGTCTCTGCGGGAGCGGCCGCCGACGCGCCCGCCCCGAGCGCGGACGCGCCGGCGTCTCTCGGGACGGTTGACCGAGTATCGGCGTTTGGACCGACCCCAGGTCCGCTGCAGCAGACCGCGAACGCGACGAACAACAGCACTGGTGTCCTCCACGAGAACCCCGACGAGGTCGACGACGAGAACGAACTCGACCGATTGCTGTCGTACCTCTCGGGCGAACTCAACGGCGACATCGGGGCGAGCACCCTGCAGCTCAGTCAGGGGGAGTACGCCGCCGCGAAGGCGGCGCTCGGCGACGACTACGACGACTCGCTCGGCAAGTACATCGACGTCGAGGGCGAGGTCGGCGGCGACGGCGCCGGCGGGGAGTACCAGACCGTCAGCGAGACCCAGCGGGAGTACGTCGACACGGTCAGCGAGTTCCGCGAGACGCGCCGCGAGTACGAGGCGGCGAGGCGGACCGGTAACGACGAACGCGCCCGCGAACTCGCCCGCGAACTGACGCGGCTCGCCGAGGACGGCGAGACGCAGTCAGACCGGCTGTTGGAGGCGTTCGACGTCATCTCGAACCGGACCGACGGCGACCTCGCGGAGAGTAGCGCCCAAATCGCGGACGTACAGGCGAACGTCTCCGAGCAGCGCGACGAAATCGTCTCACGCGAGTTCGTCGCCACCAGCCTCACCGTCGCCGACTACGACCGGAACATCTCCTTTACCGACCCGCTCGTGCTCTCCGGGTCGCTCGTCGCCGACAACGGCACGCCGGTCGAAACGGCGACCGCCCGCTTCGCGGTCGGCGGGCAGACGGTCCAGTCGGCGGTCGCCCCCGACGGCTCGTTCGAACTGACCTACCGGCCGACGCGGATTCCGGTCAGCACCGAGTCGCTGACGGTCCGGTACCTCCCGGACGACGCGTCGATGTATCAGGCGACAGAGCGGGTCGTTCCCGTCGCCGTCTCGCGGGTGAACGCGACCGCGAGGCTGTCGGAGCCGTCTGCGCCGGCCTACGGCTACGCCGACGCCGTCTCGGTTCGCGCGACGGTCAGCGTGAACGGGACGCCGGTGTCGAACTACCCGGTCTCGGCGAGCTTCGCCGGGTCATCGGCGACCGCGCCGGCGACGAACGAAAGCGGCGCATCGGCCGTCTCGGCGACCGTCCCCGCGACCGCGACAGACACGGCGTCGATTCGCATCGCACCCGACGGCGACGGCAGGGCGGTCGCGTTCGCCCCGGCGACGATTGCGGTCCCGCTCGAAACCGAAGGGACGACGCTCGACGTGCGCGCCCGCGAGACCGCCGACCGAACGGTCGTCGAAGGTCGCCTCGAAACCGACGAGGGCGAGGCCGTGAGCGGCCAGTCGGTCGCCGTCAGCGTCAACGAGCGCGAGGTCGCCGTGACGACGACCGGCGAATCGGGCGCGTACCGGACGACTATCGACCTTCCGAGCGGTGTGACCGCCGAGAACGCGACCGTCTCGGTCGCCTTCGACGGCGAGGGGACGAACCTCGAATCGTCCGACGCGATGGCGAGCATCCGGCTCTCGAACGGTGCCACCGGGGACGAGGCCGGAAACGGCGCTTCCGGCGGGCTCCCGTTCGACCCGCTCGACCTCGCGTGGGTCGTCGCCGGGACCGCAGTTGTCGGTCTTGTCGCCGCCGTGCTCCTCCGGCGGAACGGCGCCGACGACGCTGGAGCGGCGACCGTCGCCGAATCGGCCGCGACGGAGAGCGACGAACCGGCCGAGCCAGAGCAGGCGACGACCGAGGCTTCGGCGCTGGATTCGGCGGCCGACGCACTTGACGCGGGGCGGCCGAACGACGCGGTGGTCGTGGCCTACGCGGGCGTTCGACAATCGCTCGGGGCCGCCGCCGACGTCGACGACGCCGCGACGCAGGTCGGACGAGGTGACCGCCGAGATAGACCGGTATCTCCGAGAGCGTCTCCGAGCAGGCCGAACAGGCCGCCGACCTCGACACGGC
>NZ_JAMYJY010000029.1:0-37215 GCF_024136985.1 Haloferax sp. AB510 | reverse complement strand
AACTCACCCTCTGTCTGTGTCACGCCGCTCTTGAGAGTGATCGGTGAGGTTTCTGGAATCGTGCTGAATACAGAGTGCGAGTGTGTCACTCAATCTGCAGAAGAGATTTACCTCGGACCAAGTAGTTCTCGGTAGATGCCCTCCCGTCGAACACTCCTCGGTGCTATTGGTACTGGCGCTATTGTTTCACTTGCTGGCTGTCTGAACTCAGAAGAGCGGGTAGACGCGTACATACAGTTCAAGTCCATAACTGGTGTTCTCGAAGAGGAGACTCAGCGCGAGGAAATCAGCGTCATCAACGTCGATGCCAGTTACGACCCAAACGGGGAGCCACCGGGTCTCGTTCATCTCAACGATGATTGGGCAAACCGGTTTCCCGTGCCACGCATGCCTGTTGTCTCTGATGCGTTACACGAACAACTCACTGAACGGTTCGATACGGTTCGTTACGTGGTCGGGACGACCAGTCCCGAGTGGGCCGAGAACGGTGAATCACTCGGCAGTTTCAACGTGGCAACGACACGGATGAACTTCAATCGCGTGCAGGTCCACAGTCGCGTAACCGCTTCTTCAGATGGGACATATCTTACCATCCATTCTGTCGACGGGGTTTGGGAATTTACTCCGAATGAGTGATACACACAACCTCTGAGTGTTGCACACCACTTCTGACAGCATTCGGTGAGGTCTCTGTGAGCTCGCTGATTACCCATAGTGAGGGTTGTTTCGCTCCACAGGAGCAGGTTACGTACACGACCACGCGGAGCAAGCATTTTTGTTGCCACACTCACAATGTACACACATGAGTTCCGAGTCGGAAAAAAAGCGCGTCCAGTTCCGAGCGCCAAGAGGGCTAGTAGATCGGGCTGACACTCTCGCAGCGGTGTTCGAGACAGACAGGACAGACATTCTCATCACTGCCCTCAGAGAGTACCTTCGAGACGCATCGCACTCTGATGAAGTGAAGCAAGAGGTCGCAGAAGCGTACTACGACGACGATATTACCTTCGAGGAATTAAAGTCTCTCGTCGGTCACGAGGAGGCCGCAAATTTCCGTCTCCTGAAGCAGCAATTAAGCGAGACATTCGTCGACGACGTGGCGGAGGAGCTGGCTGACACATAGATGGTTCGCATCGTCGCTGATACTTCCGCTCTCGTTAGTTTGGGGACTGTTGTAGATGCCACGACAAACCCATTGGATATCCTCCTTGAGTCGCACGAATTACTCCTTCCCGAGCAAGTCCTCGAAGAGTTAGCTGAAACAGCATCTTACGATGACGCCTCTGGAGAGGCGGCACAGGCCGTGCTTGATTGTAAGAATGCGTTCGAAGTCCATCTTGTCGAACTGGACGAAACGTTTCCACTCGACGATGGCGAAAACGCGGCAGTCACGCTGGCGAACGAAGTGAACGCGGTCCAACTCCTCTGTGACGAATTCAACCGGCTAGCACTTATCCATGCATCCTTGGTCGAAACTCGCCTCGTGACGACGCCGATCCTACTCACTGCCCTCGTGCGGAACGACGTGCTCTCCCCTGATTCTGCGCAACGATTCCTTGAGAGGATGAGTGAGGCCCGAAGTTGGTCAGCGAACTCCTACGTCGAACGCGCAAGAGCGACACTGCAACAGCAACGAGAGGGATATTGATACTTCCTACAGATTGCAGATAGCTTATCGCATCTCTGCTGAATATAGGGCGCGAGTGTATCATGAGTCGAACGAACAGAGGCCATCAGGGGGATTGTCGTAATCACATGCTCGGCGGTAGCCGAGGTCGAGGCGTTCTCCCTCCCGGAGTGTCCCCTCGGCGATTGCAATCGAACAGTCGCCACCGTCTGTGTCGTACCCTTGGAACGACTCGGTGATCCAGTCACCATCGTCGATTCGAACAGCGACTTCGTATCGTCCACGGGTACTCCCCCAGTCACACTCCGGGATCGCGCTCTTGACGATGACCCCGTCCTGTCCGGCGACATCGTGTGTCGAACGGTGAACGTCTGTTTCGTCTCGTCTCACCCGAATCGTAATCTGGTGAGCGTTCTCGGTGGAGTTGTGAACTGCGACGTAGCCAAGTTGGAACGACTCGTTCTGGGCCCCAGTGAGACTGTCTAGACACCCGGACGCCGAGGCGGCCCCACTGGTAGCGAGCGAGGCAAGGAGGGCACGACGGTTCATACGTTGATTTCTGTCCTTCTCAAAAAATATCTTGCCACACCCGTCTCGTCAGATACTCCCTCTATATGTGTCACGCGGTTTCTATCAGGTTCCAAGGATTTCAACAGAGCCGAAAACGTGTATTTCGCTGCGGTTGCAGTTGTCCAGAACACCGTTCAACTACACTCGCTGCGGCGCGTTGCGAACGGCTTGAACAACCCGTCTCGGAACGGGTGGGCCGCGCGACAAACCGAAGTATATTCCATAACGAATTAACCACCTGCTGACAGTTTTCAGGAACAATGGGTCACAGACGCCGGACGGGGCGACGCACGGTGGCTGGACTGGCAGTGGCCAACGCGCTTCCGCTCGTCGGAATGCTCCTGTTCGACTGGCGACTCGTCAACCTACTTGTCGTCTACTGGGTGGAGATGACCGGTGGAGCGCTCCGGCGACTGCTTGAGGCGACTTTCGCGGGCCAGCGCGATGCCGCAGCGGAGTGGGCAGCAGTCGATTCGCGGTGGGGATGGCGGTCGCCGTTCCGTTCGCTCCGAGAAAAGCGTGGAAGTGTCCAACTCCACGCGTCACTTCCACCGCTCTACCCGCGGTCGTTTCCACCCGTGTTCGAACTCGGGCGAGTAGTCATCGGCCTCTCGCTCGTCAGCGGTGCTGGACTCTGGTTCGCGACGCTCAGGAGCGATATCTTCGTCGAGAGCCTCCTCCTGGCGGGCGCAACGACGCTTTCTCGTGAGGGGACGATACTCGCGGACCATTTCCGCACACGCGACTACCGCGAACTCGTCCCCCAGTCCCTCCTCACTCCGTGGTCCATTCTCGGCGTCGTCGTCCTCGCGGGACTCGTCGTCTGGGGTGTCGCACTCGGGCCGTCACCGACCGCGAACACGGGGGTTCTCTTCGTGCTCGTCTACCTCGCTCGCGTCGGGTTCGACGTGTACAGTGTGGTCGGGCAACCCGACCGGTTCGACCCGCGTGACCCGAACGAGGCTGCGTTCGAGGCCGCAGACGACGATGTTCAGGACTCACTCACCATCCCAGAGAGCGACCCGGGCGATGTGTTCCACACGAACCGCCGTGCGGTGTGGGCCAGCGCAGTTGTCGATGGGTTCCTTGGAATGCTCAATCCTCGACGGTTCGCCGCGGCAGCCATCACGGCGTTCCTCGGGTACGTCGTCGCCGGGGCGACGTGGGCAGTCGTCGGTGCGAGCGCGGTCGTGGTGGGCGTCGTCGCACACACGCTCGTGGAGCGGGACCTTCGGTGGGGGCACCTGGAGTATCGGGTGTCCGAGAACCACGTCGTCTGTTACGACTGCCTCTTGGACCAGCCGCAGTGGTGTGTCGAACGCAGACTGGTTACGGACGTGACGGAACGGTCCCGGCTGGTCGAACGCTTGTTGGGCGTCTCCTCCGTTGCACTAGCACAGCGCGGCGACGGTCAGGCTCGGACACTCCGCTGTCTTGACACCGCTGACGCGCCGGGTTCACGGCTGGCGTAGACGCCTGAGGCCGATTCAGAGGTTTCGACACGACAACGCGCACCGAGAACTCCGCTTCGCGAGTACACGAGAGCTATTCGAACCGACGGCAGCCACGGTGGATTCGAGTTCGGCGGGCGGGTGGGCTCGCAACGCCACGTTCTGTGTTGAGTCGCCTCTCGTAGTCGAGTCACACGGGGTCTGGCAGCCCGTCGGCCTCGCGGAGTGGGAACAGGAGGTGAGCTTTCGTGACCGCTGGCTCGCCCGTCACCGCGTAGGCCGCTCCGACGCCGGCGCTGAGGTCCGATTCAAAGTACGCGTCGCGGGACTGCGCCGAATCGAAGATGAAACACGCGCCGTACCGGTCGTTCTCTCGGTCGTGCACGAAGTACTTCTGCACGAGTCCGGGCACCTCCCGGAACTTTTGTGCCCGCTGGCGCATGGTCTCCTCGATTGCGTCGTGGTCGAGTTCGGATTCGAACGTGGCGAAGACGATTTCCATGGTGCTTCGACCGGTCTATTCGGTGCGAACAGTTGTCATGATTCCTGCTGAGCGGTGCTCACTAGGTGAAATCCTCGACTGCGACTCGCGTTTCGCTGCGGGACACCCGAAACCGCTGGTCGCGAGCGATCGGTGCGCTCAGCCGCAGACCTGGGCGAGCACGTCTTCTAGCGGTGCCGTGAGGTATTCAGCGGTCAACAGGGTCGCGTCGGCCCGATAGCTCTCGAACACGTCCGTCACCCACTCGAGGAACACGTCGTCGTCCGTCTCGATCATGCCAATCGAGACGTCGACGTCGTTCCGCACGACGAGACACCCGACCCCGTCGTGGACCATCACGGGATGGGAAATCTCGCCGTCGTACACGTAGACGTCAGTCCGGTCCGAGGCGACGATTGCCTCGAACTCGTCCGCGAAGTCCGAGGCCAGCGCGGACTCGAAGACGACCGGGGCGAACACCGCTTCGAACGTCTGTGTGCCGTGGACGATGGATTTGTATCGGCCCTCGATGCAGGGGTCGGGAAAGAAGTCGGTGAGGCTGCGCGCCTCCTCGGAGATTCGTTCGAGTTCCCGCACGCGAGAGACCACGGCGAACGGGTTGTACTGTGTTGCGCGGGTGACGGTCGCGTCGGCCAGTTGCTCGACGCCGATACCGATCTCGTCGAGCGGCACGTACGGGAGGAGTTCGTTCAGTTCGTGTGCGACCGCCATGTCGCCGTGGAATCGCGAGAACGACGCTGCGACGAACCTCCCGAGCGGCGTCAGCGAGTAGTGGGACCCGTCCCGTACGAGCCACCCACGCTCCTCGAACGCCCGTACGATTCGGCCGATAGTGGCCGACGAGGCACCGGTTGCCTCCCGAAGCGCCGCTCTGGAGCACCGGCCATCGGCGAGCATCCGAATCACCACCGGACGGTGCTGCGAGTCGGCGAGGTATCTGATATCGTCGAGCGCACCTTCCATGGCACATAGTAGCACGCTGTATCCATAGCTGTTCGCGTTGTGACGGGAGCGCGGGCACGGCGCTAGCAGGCGTCGGACTCCTCGTGACGCGGGATTCCGTCGGAGCGCAGATGCGCCGTGCTCACGAGGTGAAAGCCACACAGCCCCTGTAGATTCTGCAGGAAGCATCATCACGTGGGTTGCGCGCCTCTATGGACGTGCATATGGGTGACAAAAACTACTTACACGTTTGCCAGCACTGCGGTGTCGTCCACGCGACCGCGTCGCCGACGGCCCCCGAGGCGTGTATCGTTTGCGAGGCGCTCACGTTCAGCCCGTCGGAACTGAACGCGCTCCTCCGGGAGAGCGACCGCATCGAAGCAGAATCGATCGCGGCTGTCGGCGAGCGGGTGGCACAGCCCACACCGATCGCCAGCGAGCCGTGAACCCGTCCACGAGCCCCTGTGGAACGACCATTTTGACGGACAGCGTTCGGTAACTGCTCTAGGGCGCAATGTCGCGTCTCGACTCGGCCGTGGCCGATACGCGCTTTGGATTCAGGGGAACTATCGGAACTCTGTGCGCCCCTCGTGAAAGGACTCGGAAACGAGCGATACAGCGGAGCGTTCGGCTTCGTTCCCTGCGGTGTCGGTACTGAGACGACGCGGAGAGACCTCGGCTGTCAGCCACTCTGAACGTCTGCCGGAATCGGCAGTCACGGGGTGCTGTCGGGTTCGAACGAACGGCTACCCGGTCGTGAGCCGAGACGCGCTTACGCGAACTCGTCGGAGAGGTCGGCGTCCCAGTCCGGCGGCAGCAGCGGGTCGGGGTCCTCGTGGACGAACTCGACGCCCTTGTCGGGGTCGAGCGGGTGGACCTTCGTGCGCATCGTCTCGCCGGCGTCGAGCAGCGAGAACATGCGTTCGGACTCCGCGAGGCGGTAGTACAGCGGAAGGCAGACAGCGACTTCGTCGTCAGTGGCGCGGACGACGAGCGCGAGGTAGACGAGGCCGCCGGTGACCGCGCGGAACGCCTCGTACTCGTCGAACGTCGCGCCCTCGACGGCGGCTTCGAGGTCGGGGTACACGTCGTCGCCGACGACCACGTCGAGGCCGACGTGTTCGACCACTTCGTCGCCCGTCCCGGGGACCGGGACCACGTCACCCGGGAGGGCGACGACGACGGTCCAGTCTCGCTCCCGATAGTCGTCGGCGAGCGCCTCGCACTCTTCGACCACCGTCTCCCACGTGCCCGACTCGTCCGAGAGCGGATGTTCTTCCATGCGGCATGGTGTCGGAGTCCGCTACCTAAACTTTGGCTTCTCCCGCCGCCGTCGCCCGCTTTCGCGCGTCACGCGGGCGACCGCAGGCCAATGACCATTATGACCGTTATCTATCAATTGGCAAAAATTGAAAAGGTATTTCACTCCATGCTGGTCTTTCTCATTCAATGAGGAATCTACTCTCTCTTTCGGACCTTCGAACCCAGTTCTCGACCGGCCGGGGTCGCGTCAAGGCCGTCGACGGCCTCGACCTCACGGTCGGCGAGGGCGAGACGGTCGGGCTGGTCGGCGAGTCCGGGTCCGGAAAGAGTGTGACGGCGCTCTCGGCGATGGGCCTCGTCGACGACCCGGGGGAAATCGTCTCGGGGTCGGTCGAACTCGAAAGCGCCCGGCTCGCAGACGAGTTCCGCGAGGAGTACAACAACCCCGCCTTCGTCGACGGCGACGTGGTCAATCTGGTCGACGCCCCCGAGGAGGCGCTGCGGGCCGTCCGCGGGCGCGAACTCGGGATGATTTTCCAGGACCCGATGACCTCGCTGAACCCCTCGCTGACGGTGGGCGAGCAGGTCGCAGAGAGCCTCCGACTCCACCAGTACGGCGGCCGCCGCAAGGACTCGTGGTTCAACGCGGTCCGCGAACTGCTCCCCCGCATCAGCCGCGACATCGACGACGAAATCGTCGAGCGGACCATCGAGGTGCTCGAATCGGTCGGCATCCCCGAACCCGGCGCGCGGGTCGACGAGTACCCCCACGAGTTCTCCGGCGGGATGCGCCAGCGTGTCCTCATCGCTATCGCGCTCGCCTGCCAGCCGCGCGTGCTCGTCGCCGACGAACCCACGACCGCGCTCGACGTGACCATTCAGGCGCAGATTCTCGACCTCATCGACGATCTGCAGGCGGACCTCGGCATGTCGGTGCTCATGATCACCCACGACCTCGGCGTCGTCGCCGAGACGTGCGACCGGGTCGCGGTCATGTACGCCGGCGAAATCGTCGAGGAGGGGCCGGTCGAGGAGATCTTCCACAACCCCTCACACCCCTACACGTACACGCTCCTCGAATCGCTCCCGAGCGAGGAAAAAGAGCGCCTGACGCCCATCGAGGGCAACGTGCCGGACCTCATCGACATGCCCGAAGGGTGCCACTTCGCGCCCCGATGTCCGTGGGCCCAACCGGAGTGTACCGCGGGCGAGATACCGTACAAGCAACACGGCGGCGACGCGGTGGACCACCGCTCGAAGTGCGTCCTCGACGACTTCGACACCGACGAGTACGGCGGGGACGCCATCGAGGCCTCGGCGGGCACCGAGCCCTCCGACACGCCGCTGCTCGAAGTCGAGGGCATGCAGAAGTACTACGAGCAGGCCGACGGCCTCCTCGACCGCTTCCTCGGGGCGGACGACCGGAGCGTGAAGGCGGTCGACGGCATCGACTTCACCGTCTACGAGGGCGAGACGCTCGGACTGGTCGGCGAGTCGGGCTGTGGGAAGTCCACGGCCGGGCGGAGCCTCTTGCATCTGACGCCGCCGACCGGTGGACGCGTCGTCTTCTCGGGGACGGACCTCTCGGGGCTCGACAGCGACGAACTCCGTGCGATGCGCCGCGACATGCAGATGATCTTCCAGGACCCGCTGTCGTCGCTCGACCCGCGGATGACGGTCGGCCAGACCATCCGCGAGCCGCTCGACGTGCACGACCTGCCCGTGTCCGACCCCGACGTGCGCGGCGAGGCCGACGTCACCGTGACCGGCATCGACGCCGAGCGCGTCTCGGTCACCGCGAGCGACGAAATCGACGCCATCGTCGGCTCCTCGAACGGCGTCGCCACCGCCACCGTGACGGTCACGGTCGCCGACGGCGAGGTCGACGTGGCCGTCGAAGAACGCCTCCGCGCCGAGGTCGAAGTCGAGCGCGAGGGTGACATCGTCTCGGGCGTCACGGTCCGCGTCACGCCGGGCGACTCCACCAGCGAGCGCCGCCGTCGCCGCGTCCACCAACTGCTCGACGCGGTCGGCCTCGAAGTCGGCCAGTACGACCGCTACCCGCACGAACTCTCGGGCGGCCAGCGCCAGCGCGTCGGCATCGCCCGCGCGCTCGCGGTCGACCCGGACTTCATCGTCGCCGACGAACCCGTTTCGGCGCTCGACGTGTCCGTGCAGGCGCAGATTCTCAATCTGCTCGAAGACCTCCAGGAGCGCTTCGGGCTGACGTACCTCTTTATCGCCCACGACCTCTCCGTGGTTCGCCACATCTCCGATCGCGTCGCCGTGATGTACCTCGGCGAAATCGTGGAGGTCGCAGCGACCGACGAGCTGTTCGACGACCCGAGACACCCCTACACGCAGGCGTTGCTGTCGGCGATTCCGGAGCCCGACCCGGCCGCCGAGACCGACGACCGCATCATCCTCGAAGGCGACGTGCCGAGCCCCATCAACCCGCCGTCGGGCTGTCACTTCCGGACGCGGTGTCCGCAGGTCATCCCCCCGGACGATCTCGACATCGAGCAGGCGGCCTACCGCGAGGTGATGGACCTCCGCCAGCGCGTCGAACGCGAGTCGCTGGACGTCGAGACCGCCCGCGACGCGGCGCTGGACGCGGGCGACCCGAGCGCCGAAGCGACGGTGAGCACCGACGGCGGCACCGCCGATGCAAACGCCGTCGTGGACGAACTCCGCGAATCCCACCTGTCGCACACGCTGTCGCCCGAACTCCGGGGCGTCGTCGACCGCGCGCTCGAACGCGTCGTCGCCGACGACTGGGACGCCGCGGACGAGATACTCCGCGAGCGGTTCGAGAGCGTCTGCGAGCGCGACGCCCCCAAGCTGGGCGAGCAGACGCACCCCGCAGCGTGTCATCTCATCGACGAATAGGCGGCTCGTCAGGGGCTATAGGGCCTCTCGTCACCGATCCGACGTTTTTTGATTGTCTCGTATTTTTACCGGGATAGGTCGACGGCGTCTCTCGTTCCTGCGCTCAGCGCTTCGTTATTTTTATACGGGGCGATTGATAGGTACACGTATGTCACAAGATGGCAATGGACTTTCGCGGCGTCGGTTCCTGACGGCCGCAGGGACCGCTGCGGCGACGGCCGGACTCGCAGGTTGTTCCGGCGGTGGCGGCGAAGACACGACCACCACGTCGGGCGAGACGACCGGTGACGGCGAGACTGACCAGACCCAGACGGAGACCGAAGACGACGGTTCGACGTCGACCCTCCGCTACGGTCGCGGCAGCCACTCGCCGACGCTCGACTTCCAGAACAGCACGAGCGGCGAGGTCGCGAAGGTGACCGAACAGATCTACGACACGCTCATCAACTTCGAGCCGGGCCAGTCCACGCTGACGCAGGGACTCGCCACCGAGTACTCCCTTGAGGGCCAGTCGGCCTCCATCACGCTCCGCGAGGGCGTGATGTTCCACAACGGCGAGGAGTTCACGGCGGAGGACTTCGTGGCGACGTATCGCCGCTTCGTCGACAGCGACTACGAGTACTACGCCGGCGACGACTACGTCTCGGCGTACGGGCCGTTCACCCTCGGCTCGTGGATCGACGAGATTCAGGTCGACGGCGACTACTCGATGACGATTCAGCTGACCCAGTCGTACGCGCCGTTCCTGCGTAACCTGGCGATGTTCGCGGCGTCGGTTCACTCCCTCGCCGCAATCGAGGAGTACGGCACGGAACTCAGTTCGAACCCCGTCGGTACGGGCCCGTTCCAACTGAGCAACCTCGACGACGCGAACGAGCTCATCCGCCTCGAAGCCAACTCCGAATACTGGGGCGAGGGGCCGAACGTGGACGAGGTCGTCTTCGTCACCATCGGCCAGAACTCGACGCGCGCCCAGTCGCTCGCGTCGGGCGAACTCGACATCATCGACGGACTCGGCGCGCAGTCGTCCGTCCAGGTCGAAAACGCCAGCAACGCGAACCTCGTCCGCACCGAGGGTATCAACATCGGCTACATGGCGTTCAACATGGCGAGCCGCGAGGAGTTCCGCGACCGCCGCGTCCGGCAGGCCGTCAGCCACGCCATCAACACCGAAGCCATCGTCAACGAGATCTACTCGGGCTTCGCGACGCAGGCGAGCCAGCCGCTTCCGCCGAACGTCCTCGGTCACAACGACGACATCGACCCGTACCCGTACGACCCCGAGGAGGCCCAGCGTCTCCTCGAAGAGGCCGGCTACGGTGACGGCTTCTCGTTCGAACTGGCGACGTTCCAGAACCCCCGCGGCTACAACCCGTCGCCGATTCAGACCGCCGAGACCGTCGCGTCCAACCTCGGCGACGTCGGCATCGAAGTCGACATCAACCAGCAGTCGTTCGGGCCGTTCCTCGAATACACCGCCCAGGGCCGCCACGACGCGTGTTTCCTCGGCTGGTACACCGACAACGCCGACCCGGACAACTTCATGTACGTCCTCCTGCACCCGCAGGTAGAGGAAGGCGAACTCACGGAGGGACAGGACTGGGTCAGCTTCGACGCCGAAGGCTACAACACCAGTAACCGCTCGGCGTGGGCGAACCGCGACTACATGGACCTCGTCGAACAGGGCCAGAGCACCTACGACGAGGCCGAGCGCGAATCGCTGTACAACGAGGCGAACCAGATCGCACACGACGAGGCCCCGTGGGTCTATCTCGACTACGCGGACGAGCTTCGCGGCGTCTCCAACCGCGTCAGCGGGTTCCAGATCGCCGCCATCAGCGGTCCGTACCTCAACCTGGTCAGCCTGAACTGAGGCACTGACCGCGTTTTCGACTTTCATGATTTCCACACGATTCGTACTCAAGCGGCTGCTGTTGCTCGTCCCCGTGTTGGTGGGAGTGGCGTCGCTCGTCTTTTCCATCCTGCACCTCTCGCCGGGCGACCCGGCGCTCACCATCGCGGGCGAGCGCGCCAGCGAGGAGTTCGTCCGACAGGTCGAAGAGAGTCTCGGCCTGAACGACCCCATCTGGGTGCAGTACGGGCGGTTCCTCCTCGACGCCGCGCAGTTCCAGTTCGGTGAGTCCTTCATCATCCAGCGGAACACCGCGGTCCGCGAGGTGCTCGCCAACAAGCTGCCGGTCACGCTCGAACTCGCCATCTACGGCCAGCTCATCGGCATCTCGCTGGGCATCCCGCTCGGCATCCTGAGCGCCGTCAAGCAGGACAGCATCACGGACCACCTGACCCGCATCGGCGCGCTCGCCGGCATCAGCGTGCCCATCTTCTGGAGCGGCCCGCTTCTCATCTTGCTGTTCGCGCAGGTGCTCGGGTGGCTCCCGACGAGCGGCCGCATCTCGGTGCTGTACAACGTCGAGGCTATCCGGGTGACGGGGCTCGTCACGGTCGACACCCTCATCGCGGGCAACTGGGAGATGTTCGTCTCCGCGGTTCGACACATGATTCTCCCGGCGTCGGTCATCGGCGTCTACTCGATGGCGCTCATCTCTCGGATGATGCGCTCGTCGATGCTGGAGGTCATCCGGCAGGACTACATGCGAACCGCCCGCGCGAAGGGCCAAGGCTCGAAGATCACGGTCCTGAAACACGGCTTCCGCAACGCGATGATTCCCGTCATCACGGTCATCGGCATCCAGTTCGGTGGCCTGCTCGGCGGCGCAGTCCTCACGGAGACGGTGTTCGCCATCGGCGGCATCGGGACGCTTCTGGTCGAGGCCATCAAGGTCGGCGACTACCCCATCGTCCAGGGGACGGTCCTGACCTTCGCGTTCCTGTTCACGCTGGTCAACCTCGGCGTCGACATCACCTACTCCATCCTTGACCCGAGGATCGAACAATGAGCACGGAAACCACGACCACGAACGAGACGGCGGCGGACGTCGACCAGCGCGGGCTCATCGACCGCCTGACTGCGTCGCCGTTCGTCTCCCGACTGCTGTCGAACCGCCTCGCGCTCGCCGGTATCGCCATCATCGTCGCGATGGTGGTCATCGCGCTGTACGCGCGGCTGTTCTTGGACCTCGAGGTCATCACGCAGTCGCAACTCGGGACGAACCCGAACCGCGCCGCGCCGAGTCTCGACTTCCCGTTCGGCACCGACGGACAGGCCCGGAGTCTCCTGCCGCGGGTGGCCTACGGCGCGTGGTACGCGATGCTGTTCGGCACCGTCACGGTGGCCGCCTCGACCGTCCTCGGCGTCGGCCTCGGCATCGTCGCGGCCTACTACGGCGACGTGACCGACAACGTCATCATGCGGACGATGGACGTACTGCTCGCGTTCCCGTCGCTCCTGCTCGCGCTGGCGCTCGTCGCAATCTTCCCCGACGACCTCGGGCTGTGGCGGGCGGTCGCCGCGCTGACGCTCGTCTACACGCCGCGGTTCGCCCGCGTCGTCCGCGGGGCCGCGCTGACCGTGCTCGAAAACGAGTACATCGACGCGACGGTCGCGCTCGGCGCGGCCGACCCGCGCGTGTTGATTCGGCACGTCCTGCCGAACTGCCTCGCGCCTATCACGGTCCAGAGCACGCTCAACTTCGGGCTGGCGATCATCGACCTTGCGGCGCTGTCGTTCCTCGGCTTCGGTGCCGAGGCCGGCACGCCCTCGTGGGGGCTCATGCTCTCGAACGGTGTGAGTCAGGGCCTGCTCACGGGCGTCTGGTGGTGGTCGTTCTTCCCCGGGTTCTACCTCGCGCTCACCGTGCTGGGGTTCAACCTCCTCGGGGACGGCATGCGCGACGCGCTCGACCCGCGGATGCGCGAAGCGGTCGATTAATCGACCGTGTCAGCGCCACCGGAGCCGACGGACGCGGACGCAGACGCAGACGCGCCCCCCATACGCGAACGGGCGGCGGTTCGCGTTCGCCTCGTCGGCACCGCGGCCCTCGCGGGCGCGTTCGTCGCCGCCGTCTGGCTGGCCGCCACGCTGGTCGTCGGTGACTTCGCGGGGAGCGTCGAAACGACGTTCGCGCTCGGCTCGCTCGCGTTCGGGTTCGGCCTCCTCGGCTGGTCCGGGGCGGTCGCGCTCGGCCGCGGTATCGAATCGATGCAGACCCACCTCGACACCGGCACGGGGTGGACAGAACGTGACGCTCGCCGGGCGATGGCCCGGATTCTCGGGTTCGGACTCGGCGTGATGCTCGGGGCGACGGCGGTCGGGTCGTCCGTCTCCGTGTTCGTCGCCGCCGTCATCTGAGCCGGCCGCGCGGAGCCGCCGACTCAGACGTTCGGCAATCGAAGCTCGATGACCGTCCCGCTTGGTTCGTTGTCAATGATATCCATCGAGCCGTTGCTGTTCGTCACCGCCCAGCGGACGAACCAGAGTCCGAGGCCGTTCGTGTGTTGGAGGGGCGATTCTCGTCCCGTCATGATGGATTTGCGTTCGAGCCGGGGAATTCCCGGCCCGTTGTCCGTGACGCGGAGGACGACCTGGTCTGCGGCGTCGTCCTCGAAGACTGAGAGCTCGACTTCGACGCCGTCGCCGCCGTAGACGACGGCGTTGTCGACGAGTTCGTTCACCGCGAGTTCGAACGTCGTGTGGGCTTGCGCGTTCGCGACGTTCGGCGCGTCGACGGTGATAGCCGCCTCGGGGTAGCTGAGGCGCGCGCCCTCGACGACGTTGCGAACGCAGTCGGCGATGTTCTGGGGTTGCACCCGCTCTGTCACATCGGGGTCGAGCGCGGAGCTGAACTTCCGGGCCGTCTCGGCGAGCGAGAGCAGTTCGCTCGTCGCCCGTTCGATGGCCGCCGCCGACTCGCGCACGCCGTCGTCGTCGGTGCGTTCGAGCACCATCGTCGCATGGGCCTGCGCGATGTTCATCTTGTTCCGGAGGTTGTGTCGGATGACGCGGTCGAGGACGGACAGCCGCCGTTCGCGCTCTTGGAGCTCGGTCACGTCGCGGCCGACACAGACGATACCGTCGAACTCGTCTTCGGAGGACTTCGCCGCGATAGTCGTCTGAAACTGCCGCTCGGTACCGTTTCGGTCGGTGACGACCGTCTCGATGGTCTCTTCGGCGCTATCGCCCGCGAGAAGCGACGCGATGGCCTCCAAGAGCGCTTGCGAGTGGCGTTCGCCGAACACAGTCGAGACGTGTTCGCCGACGAGATCGTCGGG
The DNA here is from genome assembly GCF_024136985.1 of Haloferax sp. AB510. Classification (NCBI taxonomy): domain Archaea; kingdom Methanobacteriati; phylum Methanobacteriota; class Halobacteria; order Halobacteriales; family Haloferacaceae; genus Haloferax; species Haloferax sp. AB510. The sequence continues at coordinate 22,781 of NZ_JAMYJY010000029.1, read as the reverse complement.
GTCGCGGCCCAGCAGGTCGGCGGTCGCGCTGTTCGCGAGGACGAACCGGAGGTTGTCGTCCAGCGTGTAAATCGGGTCCGAGGTCGTCTCAACGATTCGCTCGTAGCGTTCCAGCTCTCTCGACCGGGCCTTTCGCTCGGTGATGTCTTGGACGGTCCCCCGGTAGATGGGTTCGCTCTCCTGCGTCGCGACGCCGCGAACGTTCACCCAGCGCACCTCGCCGCCCATCGTCTCCAGGCGGCACTCGACGGACTGCTCTTCGCCGGTCGTGACGAGGCGCTCGAACGCCGCGCGGACCGTGGGCTCGTCGTCCGGATGGTAGAACGAAAACGCTTCCGCGAGTTCGAACGTCGCCCCCGAGTCGACGCCGAGAAGCTCCGCGAGCCCGCTCGTGAACAGCACCGAATTGGTGTGGGTGTCGACCTCCCACGCGCCGACTGAGGCGATCTTCTGGCTTTGGTCGAACAGGTCGAGCAGTCGCTCGCGCTCGCGCTCCTGTTGCTTCTGTGCTGTCACGTCCTCGATGGCGGCAATCGAACCGACGCGCTCTCCATCACTGCCGTCCAGGGGGGCGACGTTGACGACGAGCCACCGCCGTTCCTCGGGGACGCCGATACCGTGTTCGAAGTTCGTGACCGTCTCGCCGGTCTCTCTCACGCGGTCGAAGGGGAGGTCATCGCGGTCGAGCGGCTCTCCACGTCCGTCGACGAGGTCCCACTCGGGTGCGTCGTACGGCTGTCCGAGCACGACCGACCGTTGGAGACCGAGTACCTCCTGGGCCGCCTCGTTGGCGCGCACGATAACCCCGTCCTCGTTGAGGACCGCGATGCCAACCGGACTCGTCTCGAAGAGCTGTTTGAGCGTTTGGGTCTCGTGGACGAGTTGGTTCTTGAGCGCGTGGCGGACGGTCGCGTCGGTCTGGAACCCGACGAAGTGGGTGAGGTCGCCGTCCTCGTACACCGGCGATATCTTCAGTTCGTTCCAGAACGGCGTCCCGTCCTTCCGGTAGTTGGTGAGGCTGACGGCGGCGTTCTCCCCTGCTTCGATCGCCTCGTGGAGTAGCTCGACCGGCTCCGAGTCGGTCTCTTCGCCCTGCAGGAACCGGCAGTTCCGACCGAGTGCCTCCGAGCGGTCGTAGCCGGTCATCTCCTCGAAGGCATCGTTGACGTAGGTGAGCGGTTGGTCGCCGTCGGCCTCGGTGATGGTGATGCCGACGGTCGCGCTGTCCATCGCGCTGCGGTACAGCGCGAGTTGGAGCGACTGCCGTCGGGTCTGGAGGAGTGATTCGACTCGCGACCGGATGACCGCACTCGGTGCGGGCACCGAGAGCATGTCGTCCGGAACGTCGTTGAGGCGTTGCGCGGCGACGCGCTGTTCGTCTTCCGTGACCGTCAACAACACCGGTACGAATCGGTCGCCGGCGTCAACTTTGCGCTCCGAGAGCGCGTCGGCGACGGCCGGGTAGGTCGCCATATCGACGATACAGAGGTCGAACTCCGGGAGTTCGGTGTCGTCCTCACGGTCGGGTTCCCAGACGATGACCTCGTACGCGTCGAGGAGCCCAGCCAGTAGCTCGCGGTCCCGAGCGCCGCGAATCGCGAGGAGTATCCGCTCCTCGTCGGACGCGCCTCCCGCGGAACGTGTGTCGTTCCGCGACGCGTCGTCGCTCACGGTCACTCAGCCTCGTTCCACGTCGGCGTCCCCGTGAGGATGCCTCGGAGTTCGTCCAGCGGTTCGCCGACGACAATGCCGTTGCTCCCGATTTCGAACGACCGGAGCGTCGGCTCGAAGCCCCCGAACCGCTTTTTGAGGACGCCGACGGCTTTGTGAATCTCGCCGCGCACCTCGATGTAGCGGATGAACAGAATGTTGTCGGCGAGGTAGCTCACGTGGTTGTCGGAGGCGTAGAACGCGCCGGTGACTTGCTGGGTCTCCTCGGTCAACACGACGGTGACGCCCATGTTCTTGAGGTACCGCGCCAGCGCGTGGAGTTCGCGGCGGATGTCGCTTCGCTCGTCGGTGAGGCTGAGTTGGTACCCCGCCGTGCCGTCTATCAGCACGAACTCCGTGCCGTTCGCCTCGACCTCGGCGCGGACTCGGTGGGCGAATTCGTCGGTCGAAAGCGAGAGTGGTTCCACCTCGTCGATTCGGAGGTTCCCCGACCCGACGAGGTCGTCTATCGGGATGCCGATGGACTCAGAGCGGTGGCGGAAGCTCCGTTCGCTCTCTTCGAACAGGTAGACGGCGGCGCGTTCACCGCGTTCGGCGGTCTCCCGCGCGAACGCGGTTCCGGTGGTCGACTTCCCGACGCCGCTCGGGCCGCTGATGAGCGTGATGCTCCCGCGCTCGATGCCGCCGCCGAGCAGGGTGTCGAGGTCGTCGATGCCGGACGACAGCGGTTCGATAGTGAACTCGCGGTGGTGCGACCCGGGGACGAGCCGTGGGAAGACGCGTATGCCGCGGCTGCCGTCGATTCGCATCGCGTGGGGTCCCGTCTGGGAGTCCGACCCGCGGAACTTCTCGACGCGAACGGCCCGCCCCTCCTCGGACCGCAGGAGCGACACCGACCCGTCGCAGAGGTACGCGAGCGTCTCGTCCGTCTCGTCGCTCGTCGGCTGGCTCGTGAACATCGTCGTCGCCCCCGACTGCTTGAGGTAGCTCAGGAGCGACGAGACGAGCCGACGGAACTGGTATTTATCCGACGAGAGCCGGCCGAGTTGGCTCAGCGGGTCGATGACCACTCTGTCGGGGTCGCGTTCCTCGATTGCCTCTTTCAGTTCGGTCGTCGTCGGTTTCCCTTCGACCTCGCTCGGCGGCAGCATCGTGTACGCCTCGTCGTCGAGGAACGCCTCGGGCGACGGGCTCAAGTCGAGAATCGGAACCTCGGAGAGGTCGAATCCGAGCGTCTCGGCGTTCGCCCGGAGGTCGGCGGCCGACTCCTCGAACGAGACGAACAGCACGTTCTCATCGTTTTCCATTCCCACGGTCAGGAAGTGGTAGCCGACGATAGTTTTCCCCGCACCTGAGACTCCACGGACCATGTAGGTCCGATTCGGGACTAGCCCGCCGTCTAGCACCGTGTCGAGCCCGGAGATTCCCGTGGAGAGTCGTTGCGAGAAATTCGTCATGGTGTCCACGTCTCTCTGCCACACCAAGAAACCACCTCAGGCTCAACGTGCCACGCCGCAGAACAGCACGCCTCAGCGGGCCGTCGGGGGGAGTGTCGAGGCGGTCGCTCGACGTGTCCGCGTTCGTTCTGTGAGACGACAATCGCGGCTCTCGGTGGAGAACTGTCGGCCGGTGGAGAGTCGCGTCTGCCGGGTGAGCTCAGGCCGCTTCGGCCTGCGTCGCGGTCTTTCGAATCTCGTCGAGGACGGAGTCGAGCGAGAGCACGTCCGAGAGCGCTTCCATCGCGCTGGCGAAGGGGACGTCGAGCGCGTAGCTGTAGTAGTTCCCGCGCGAGCCGGTCCGATTCTCCTCCGCCGACAGGATGCCGAGCATCCGGAGGTCCGAGAGGTGGTTGTGGACCGACCGCTGGGCGAGCGGGTCGATACCGGCGGAGTTGCACAGCCGGAGGTACTCCTGATAGAGGTCGCGCATCCGACACGGCGTCTCGTCGTGGGCGGCCTTCGAGACGACCGCGAGGAGCGCGAAATGACCGTTCTCTGTGAGTTCGCGCATCCCCTCGACGACGCGCTCCTGTTCGAGTTTCTGCCGGGCGATGTCGACGTGGTCGAGCGTGATTCGCTCGTCGTCTTTGTTCTCGGCGTGTTCGCCGGCCAGTCGGAGGAGGTCGAGCGCCTGTCTCGCGCTCCCGCTGTCGCGGGCGGCGAGCGCCGCACAGAGGTTGAGCACGCCCTCCTCGCAGGCGTCCTCGGCGATGGCGACCTCCGCGCGCGATTCGAGGATGTTCTGCAGTTCGGGCGCTTGGTACGGCGGGAAGTGGAGTTCGCGCTCGCAGAGGGTGTCTTGTACGCGCGGGTCGAGTTGGTCGTGGAACTTGAAGTCGTTCGAGATGCCGATGAGGCCGACCTTGGCGTCTTCGAGTTTGCCGTTCGAGCGCGCCCGCGGGAGTTCGTAGAGGAGTTCGTCGCGGTCGCCGATGGAGTCCACCTCGTCGAGGACGATGAGCACCGTCCCACCCACGTCGTCCAACTCCTGAAACAGTTTTTTGAAGACGGTCTGTTGGGGGTAGCCGGTCGAGCTAATCTCCGCACCCGGCGGCCGAAGTTCGTTGACGAGTTCGACCGCAACTTGGTACGAGGAGTTGAGCGTCTTGCAGTTGATAGAGATGACGCTGAGGTCCACGTCGTCGTACTGCGAGACGTCTTCGAGGAGCATCTCGAGGAGGAACTCGGTGACCGCGGTCTTCCCCACGCCGGTGTTTCCGTACAGGAAGACGTTGTTCGGTTCCCAGCCGTCGACGACCGGTTGGAGCGCGTCCATGTACTCCGAAATCTCGTCGTCGCGCTCCTCGATGCGCTCGGGCTTGTAGGACTCCCCGAGGGCGTCCTTGTTGGTGAAGACGTTTTGTTTTCGCTCGAACCGGCGCATTAGCGTCGGTCCGTTGTAGCGTCCCCTTATTTAAAACCCCGATTTCATCTGATTCATGTGAATTGCGGCGGTGGTGTCGTCGGGGAATGAGCGGCGTGTTCTCGTCTGGAATCGTCGCCTTCTAATCAAGCCACGGTACCACATATCATGGTTCGTGTGAACTCGTTTGAACAGACACACACCACTTTTGCAAGTGAATAAGAGTACGCAAGAGTAGCTAGTAGAACAACAGAGCACAGTTTCAACTAAAGCGTTGACATGTTCTGGTGCTCCCGGTGCAGTTTGCAGTCGAACGTTTCTGTCGTGAACGCCCCGTAAACGGTCCCGTTCGGGAGAAATCACCTGCAACGGTGGTGGGTGACGACGTTCGAGTCGCGACCGAGGTTCACTTGCACCCGTGCTCTCTCCGAGTGCCCGCCGATGGCACCCCCTCTCGGCGTCACCACGCTTCACGTGCAACGGTGGTGTCTGTGTGTCTCCCCCACCTCTCCTTCCCACCACCAATTCACTTGCAAGTGTGGTGTGTGGGTGTGACCCCCGGCGTTCGTCCGCCGTACCCGCGGATGGTTCACTTGTACGGGTGGTCTGTTCTGATGGCCTGTCTGACCGCGTCATCTTCGGGGCAGCCAGCAGGAATCTCGCTTGGTCCGGTCGGTCGAACGTCGTTCGCCCCACCGACGACCGCTTCGTCCCTCGAAATGTCTTTACCCCGCATACTGTTACCTACCATCGTGGACCGTTCCGCCCTCCGCGCACTCGCACTGGCCCTCCTCGCGGTCGTCGCCCTCTCGGTCGTCGCCGCCACCATCGATTCGACCGTCGTCAGTAGCGGCGGCCCGGTCGGTTTCGGTGGCGGTGAGACCGGCGGCGCAGTCGCTGGTGACACAGACGAGACCGGCGTCCGACCGACCGGTGATTCGTCCGTCAGTCTCAGTATTCCGACGCCGTGTCTCCCGTGGTTACTCTCACCCGGAATCCTCGCCGGGGTCGCCCTCGTCTTCGTCCTCCTCGGCGCGTACGCCTACCGAGAGACCGGATCGCTGCTCCCGCCACTCGCCATTTTCGTGGCGGTCGGCCCGCCGGTCGTCCTCCTGTTCGCGCTCCTCACCGCCTGTCGCCGCGAGTTCTCGTTTTCGTCTCGCGCCGCGGCTGCCGCGCGCAACGTGTCGTTTCTCCCCGCCGGCGGCGGCGGCAGCCTTGGCGACGGCGGTGCGGCACAGGCCGTCTCGCCGCCGACGCTCGTGTTCGGTCTCCTGTTGGGGGTCGCGCTCATCGTCGCGGTCTTCCTGCTCGTCACCGGGACCGGCGACTCCCCCGAGGCCGACGACGAAATCGACCCGGCTGCCGAGGAGGAGGAACCGAACGTCGCCGCCGTCGGCCGGGCCGCCGGGGCCGCGGCCCAGCGCATCGAAGACGGCGACGCCGACGTGGAAAACGAAGTGTTCCGCGCGTGGGGAGAGATGACGGCGCTCCTCGACGTGCCGAACCGTCGCGCCGCGACGCCCGCCGAGTTCGCGGATTCGGCCGTCGATGCGGGTATGGACCGCGACGACGTGGGCGACCTGACGACGCTGTTCGAGGAAGTCCGCTACGGCGGCTTCGAGGCGACGCCGGAACGCGAGCGCCGGGCAGTCGACGCGCTCAGGAACATCGAAGCCACCTACGCCGACGCACCGGAGGACGACCGATGACGCTCGCACGCCGGCTGTTCTTGCTCGTCGGCGTCGTCGCCACGGCCGCGGGCTTCGCGGTCGTCGCCGGCGTCTCGCTCGGCCTCGAACTGACGGATATCTTCCTCGGTCTCGTCGCAGCACTCGCGGCGCTCCAGGGGCTTCGGTACGTCCAGCGCCGCCGCGACACCTCGATGAACACCACGGTCACCGGCGACCCGGAAGCGAGAGTCGCAGTCCCGATACCTGGCTCCGACTTCGACGACGACCTCGTGTCGGCGGCGGGTCGGCGCACTCGCTGGGCCGCCCGCAAGCGAGTCGTCGACCGACTCGAAGCGCGGGCGACACAGGCACTCGTCGCCCGCGACGGTCGCGACCCCGAGGAAGCGGCCGCGCTCCTCGACACCGGCGGCTGGACCGACGACCCGGTCGCCGCGCGCTTTCTCGGCGCGTCCGTCTCGCTTCCGCTCCGCCAGCGCGTCCGACTCTTCCTGTCGGGACAGTCGTCGCTCACCGACCGCGCCGAGCGAACCGTCACCGCGATAGAGCGAATCGGCACCGGCGACGGCTCCACGGGTGAGCGCCGATGAGCCGCGGGTTCGACACCGAACGCTGGACCGCCTCGACGGCCTCGTCTCGTCGCGGCCGGCGCGGGCGTGTTCACCCGCGAGCCGTCGCTGCTCCTCGCGGCCGGCCTCGGCGTCGTCGTGCTCGGCTACGTCCGGGTCGCGTCGATTCCCGAGGTGTCGCTTCGCGTCGAGCGCGACCTCTCGGACGCGACCCCCGACCCCGACGACGAGGTCGAAGTCACGCTTCGGGTCACAAACGAGGGGTCGCGGACGCTGTTCGACCTCCGGATCGTCGACGGCGTCCCGCCGGCACTCGGCGTCGCCGACGGCCCCGCCCGACTGGGGACGGCGCTCCGACCGGGGGCGACCGCGACCGCGACCTACACCGTCACCGCCGTCCGCGGCGAGCACGCGTGGGACGAGACGGTCGTCGTCGTCCGCGACCCGAGCGGGGCCGTCGAGTCCCGCGAGACGGTCAGCGCCGAGACGACGCTCCGGTGTGAACCCGAACTCGCCGCGACCGCCGACCTGCCGCTTCGGGGCCTCACCTCGAAGTACGCCGGCCGCGTCGAGACCGACGTGCCGGGGTCGGGACTGGAGTTCGCCTCCATCCGCGAGTACCGCCACGGCGACCCGATTCGGCGCATCGACTGGAACCGCCGCGCCCGCACGGGCGAACTCGCCACGGTGGAGTTCAGAGAAGAGCGCGCGGCGTCCGTCGTCCTCGTCGTCGACACCCGCCCGGAGGCACACGTCGCTCCCGACGACGAGGCGGAGACCGCGGTCGAGCGCTCCGTGGACGCCGCGAGCGTCGCCTTCTCGGCACTCCTCGACAGCGGCGACAGCGTCGGCGTCGCAGCCTTTGGCCCCGACAAGTGCTGGCTCGCCCCCTCGTCGGGCGCCGACCACCGCGCCCGCGCCCGACGACTGTTCGCGACCCACCCGGCGTTCGCGCCGACGCCGCCAGACGGGGCCTTCTTCCCCTCCGTGGCCGTGCGCCGACTCCGGCGTCGGCTCGCCAGCGACGCGCAGGTCATCTTCTGCTCGCCGCTCGTGGACGATTACGGCGTCTCGGTCGCTCGCCGGTTGGAGGCCTACGGCCACGCCGTGACGGTCGTCTCCCCGGACCCGACAACGACATCGACCGTCGGGGCGCGACTCGCGCGCATCGAGCGCGACCTGCGACTCCGCGAACTCCGACGGAGTGGCGTCCGCGTCCTCGACTGGGGTGACGAACCGCTCGGGGTCGCGCTCGCGCGGGCCGAAGCGGGGTGGTCGCGGTGAGCGAAATCACCCGCAAGCCGACCCGGACGGGGACTGCGATGGCGTTGTCGGCCGCCGGGCTCACGACGTTCACGCTCGGGTTCACCACGTCCACCGCGGCGGTCGGCGGTCTCGTCGCGACGGTTGCGCTCGCCGCCGGACTGTTCCGGGGCTCGCGTCGAATCGTCGACGCCGCGGGCGGGCTGTTCTTCCTCTCGCTCCTCTTCGCGGGCGCGAGCGGGGCTGGAACGGAGGCGCTCCTCCTCGCCGCGCTCGGGTCGATACTCGCGTGGGACCTCGCGGAGAACGCGCGCTCTATCGGCGAACACCTCGGCCGCGAGACCGACACGCTCCGGCTCGAACTCGTCCACGCGGCGGCGACGCTCGTCGTGCTCGCGGTCGGCGCGGCCGTCGTCTACGGCGCGGACCGGGCGGCCGCCGGCGGCCAGCCCATTACGGCCGTCGTCTTACTGTTGGTCGGGGTGGTCGCGCTCGTGACGGTCGTCACGCGCTGAGCGGCGTGTCAACCTCGCGTCTCGCGTCTCCCGCTTCACGGCTCCCGACTACTCCAGCGTCGGCACGGTCACCCGGCCGAGCACGTCGTCGACGACGTCCGATTTCCGCACGTCTTCGACCCGCGCGTCCGGCGTCAGGACGAGGCGGTGGGCGAGCACGGACTGCGAGACGCGTTTCACGTCGTCGGGCGTGACGAACTCGCGGCCCTCGATGACGGCGCGGGCGCGGGTCGCCTCGAACAGCCGCTGGGTTCCGCGGGGCGAGACGCCGATTCGGACCCGGCGGTCAGTGCGCGTCTCTCGCGCGAGCTTCGCCATGTATTCGAGCAGGTCGTCCTCGACGCGGACCGACTCGGGCGCGCGGCGGATGGCGGCGACCGTGTCGCGGTCGAGGACGCGCTCGACGCTCGGGCTCTGTTCGCTCCGGCCGGCGCGCCGGTGGAGGAGTTCGACCTCGCCGTCGAGGTCGGGGTAGCCGATGGCCGACTTCACGACGAATCGGTCGACCTGCGCCTCGGGGAGAGTGAACGTCCCCTCCTGCTCGACGGGGTTCTGCGTGGCGATGACGAAGAACGGTTTCGGAAGCTGGTGGGTCTCGCCGTCGACGGTCACCTGCCCCTCTTCCATCGCTTCGAGGAGGGCGGCCTGCGTCTTCGGCGGCGCGCGGTTGATTTCGTCGGCGAGGACGACGTTCGCGAAGATGGGCCCCGGAGAGAACTCGAAGCTCCGCTCGCGTTCGTCGTAGATGTTCGTCCCGGTCACGTCGGCGGGAAGCAGGTCCGGGGTGAACTGCACGCGGGAAAACGACAGCCCGAGCGCGGTGGCGACGCTCCGCGCAGTGAGTGTCTTTCCGGTTCCCGGAACGTCTTCGAGGAGGACGTGACCGCGGGCGAGGACGCCCGTCAGGACGGTTTCGAGGAAGGCTCGGTCGGCGATGACGGCCTCCGAGATGGCGTCGAGCACCTCGGTGCACGTCTCGCTGGCCGTGTCGATGTCCATACACCTCCGGGGTCTGCGTGCGACTTATTCCCATTGGTCGGTGGCGCTCTAGTCGGTCGCTCGCCGGTCGTCGACTCCGCCCGCCCCGCCCGGACGCAGTTGAGCCACAGACTCGCCGACTGCGTCCGTGTGACTCCTCGCCGCGGCCCTCGGAAATCGAAACGGATTAAACTATCCGCGAGAGAGACAACGATGGAAGCCGAGGTAGCCTAGCCCGGCCAAGGCGGTAGATTCGAAATCTACTGTCCATTCGGACACGTGAGTTCAAATCTCACCCTCGGCGCTTCTCGCGGCCACAACGTTCCGAGCGGCGCGTCTCGTCGCGCCGCGACTCCGTGGCTGTGCCTGCGACGGCCTAGGGTTACATTTCGTCACCCAACCCCACTCTGCCAGATTTCTGACCGGTAGAATTGTTAGAGTTCCACCACGAACCCGGGCATGGAACACTCACTCGAACAGCGGCTCAACGCACTCGGCGTGGTACTATTCGGTGTCGTCGCCCTCCAAGGCTTTTCGCTCGGGGGGCCGGCTGGCGCAGTCGTGGCGCTGCTCGTCGGAGGAGTCGTCGGCTATACCGTGCTATTGTTCTCTGCACCGTCTCGGAGCGATTTTCGTCGATAGCTGACGATGCCCGTGGGGTTCGGAGGCGCGGGACGAACGCCTTCCCGAGTTCAAACGTTGTTCTTCAAACCGACCCTGACTCCCACCGTCCCCAGTGAACGAGTTCGCTCGTGTCGATGCGCTCGCGCCAGCCTTCTCGCTGGAGGACTGGCTTCTCGGGAAATCCGTCTTCGGGATAGCCGACGCAGAGATACGCAATCGGGTCGACGTGGTGCGGAATGCCCAGTACCTCGCGGACTTCGTGTGGGTAGAGAAACGATACCCAGCCGACGCCGATCCCCTCGGCCCGCGCGGCCAGCCAGAGGTTCTGCACGGCGAGACACGTCGAGTAGGCGTCCATCGCCTGCATGGTGTTGCGCCCGAGGACGTGCGGCGCGTCGCGGGTCGGGTCGCACGTGACGCAGATGTTCACCGGCGCGTCGGTGATGCCCTCCAGCTTCAACCGACCGAACTCCGATTTTCGGGGCTCTCGATAGCCCTCGCGGGCCGCCGCAATCGCCCGCTCCGCGATGGACGCGACGGCCGCCTTCGTCTCGTCGTCTTCGACGACGACGAAGTCCCACGGTTGCGAGAAGCCGACGCTCGGGGCGTGATGCGCGGCGTCGAGCAGTCGCGCCAGCGTCTCCTCCGGAACCGGATCGTCGCCGAACCGCCTGATATCCCGCCGCGCGTATATCGACTTGTACACTCCCGACCGCTCGCGCTCCGTGAACCCAACCATCGTTTCGGTAGTCCAGACTGGATTGCAAATCGGTTCTGATACGCCAGACGGCTCACGCTTCGCCTGCCGAAATAGTTACTAATCAGACATGAATGGTGGACCGTATGGACGCCACACTCGAACACAGACTCGAAGTCATCATCGCCCTCTGTTCCTGTTGCTCACCATCGAGGTCTACCGACTTGCCGGCTACTTCGGCGTCGCGTTCGTCATCGTGGCCACTCTCATCACCTTCGGACTGGGCTCGAAGCCGAGTTCGACCTGAGTCACGCTCTCCCTCGCGTGAGCGCCTCCCCCCGCGCAGTCCCTCGATTTCACTTTCACTCTCCTAGGATTCGATACATATCCCCTGCCCGCGTCAGCGCAAGTATGAGTGCGAACGTAGCAAGCGCGGACACGAGCGAACGGGACGGGACGCGACGCATCGACGTGACGACGGTCCGGACCGGCCGCGTCGCCGACTTCGCGGAGACGGAACTCGGCGACGCCGCTATCGGGTTCGAGCGCCGGGGCGGCTGGACGTATCTCGTCGCCAAAGAGACGCAGTAACTCGGAGAAACTGCGGTCTCAGAGCGAACTCGGTCACCCGCGAGCAGGGCCCGGAGAGCGGGAGCGGGCGCGAAGAAGCGGGGTCGTTTTCTCAGTCGTCGGCCGACGCGGGCGTCGGCGACGTGTGATTCGGCGCGAGCAGTCGGTCCAGCGCGTTCACCATCGCCTGGACGCTCGCCCGCGTGATGTCGGCGTGCGACGCCGCGACGGTGACGCTCCGGTCGCCGAGCGACATCGTCACCTCGACGGTCACGACGGCGTCGGTGCCGCCGGTGATGGCGTCGACGTGGTACTCGTCGAGTTGGGCGTCGGCGTCGGGGCCGAGCGCCTCGCGGACGGCTTTCACCGCGGCGTCGACCGGACCGGACCCGGTGCCCGAGGCGACGCGTTCCTCGCCCTCGACGCGGAGGCGGACGCTCGCGGTCGGGGTGCCGCCACCGGAGGCGGCCGTAAGGTCGAGCAGTTCGACTTGTCGGGCGCGCTCGCGGCCCTGTACGTCTTCTGCGAACGCGAGGAGGTCGGCGTCGGTGACGCGCTTGCCGCGGTCGCCGAGTTCCTTCACGCGCTCGACGACGGCCGCGACTTCCTCGTCGGTGGCGTCGACGCCGTGTTCGTCGAGGGCGGCCTTGACGCCGGCGCGGCCGGCGTGCTTTCCGAGGACGAGGCGGCGCTCGCGGCCGACCGTCTCCGGCGGGTACGGCTCGTACATCGCGTCGTCCTTGAGCGTCCCGTCGGTGTGGATGCCGCTCTCGTGAGTGAACGCGTTCTGGCCGACGACCGCCTTGTTCGGCGGGAGTGCGACGCCCGTGGCCTGTGCGACCTTCTGGGCGAGTGCGTACAGTTCGTCGAGCTTCACCGACTCCACGTCGTAGCAGTGGTCGAGCGCGATAGCGACCTCTTCGAGCGCGACGTTGCCGGCGCGCTCGCCGATGCCGTTGACCGTGGTGTGGACGAGGTCCGCGCCCGCAGCGAGGCTGGCGTGGACGTTCGCCATCGCGAGGCCGAGGTCGTCGTGGGTGTGCGTCGAGGTCGGTCCCAACTCGGCGAGTCGGGAGACAACCTCGTAGGTGTGTTCGGGGCTCGTGTGGCCGACCGTGTCGGCGAAACAGAAGCGGTCGGCACCCGCGTCGTGGCTGGCGCGGGCGAGCGATTCGAGGAACTCCGGGGCGGCCCGCGAGCCGTCCTCGCCGATGACCTCGACCCAGAGGCCGTGGTCCTTGGCGTAGGCGACGAGTTCGTCGGTGGTCTCGACGACGTCCTCACGGGTCGTCCCGACTTTCGACTCGACGTGTCGGTCGCTCGCCGGCACGACGAGCGTGATGCCGTCCACGTCGCAGTTGAGCGCGAGGTCGACGTCGTTTTTGACGCCGCGGGCGAAACTCGTCACCGTCGCGTCGAGGCCGAGCGACGTGACGCGCTTTATCGTCTCGCGCTCGCCGGGGCCGGTGCAGGCGCTCCCGGCTTCGATGTAATCGACCTCCGCGCGGTCGAGCGCCTGGGCGATGTCGGCTTTCTGGGCCGGCGTCAGCGAGACGCCGGGGGCCTGCTCGCCGTCGCGGAGCGTGGTGTCTAAGAGCTGTACTGAGTCAGAAGTGCGTAGCTCGGGGGTCTTCCCGAATCGTTCGTTCACGGTAGAATCGTATCCTTGTAGGTTAGAACCGTCGAATTTCACAGCCAGCCGTCTCGCGACGACTTACTCTATCCTCCGTCGGTGTGGTAGGTCCCGACATAGTAGTTGAACACATATGTCGTCGAGTGTATAAAAGAGATGGTTCCGACAGAAATTGGTGTCTCGGCGGGGCCGTCGTTGGAAGCGCGTTCACTTGGCGGCGCGGGGATCGTCAGCGGTGTCGGCGTCGCGGCCGGTCGGTTTCGCTGACCCTCACTGCGAGAGTTCGACCAAGTCGCCGGGGTCCACGTCGTCTGCCGCGCCCGCGGGGAGTTCGATGATGGTGTCGGCCATGCCGAAGCCGATGCCCGTCCACGCTGACAGCCGCTTTTTCTTCGTCACCTCGTCGCCGACGAGCCAGAGCGCGTCGATGTCGAACGGGACGAACACCATGTGGAGGCTGTGGCGGTCGGCGTCGTCGAACCGGAACACGAGGGCGTAGTCGTCCGGCACGGAGCCGCGGAACATCAGCCCGCGCGCCTGCGAGAGAAACGAATCGGCCGTCTCGACGTTCGACGCGAGCGTCGATTGGGCTCCGTTCTGTCGGTGAACGAGTCTCACGCCCCGGCTTCGACGGCGGGCGTGATGAATCCACCGCCGAGTGAGCGGGCCGTCTCCCGTCGAGAGCAACGTTTAGGCCCGCCCCGCCCCGAACGCGCTCCATGGAGCGGACGCCGACAGGCACGCCCGTGGGAGTCGACGACCCTTACGACCACGCCGGTCGCTGCGACCACCTCACGAGCGACGGCGCGTGTCGCCTCGCCCGCGAGTACGCCGACCGCGACCCGGCGTTCGCCCGCGAGCGCGCCCGAGCGGACTACGAGTGCGTCGCGGCCGCGGAGGGCTGTGACTTCCGCGACTGCCCGCACTACGCGTCGACGACGAACGGCCGCGAGTGCATCCGCTGCGGCCTCGAAGAGGTCCGCATGGCCCACGATTCGACCGCTCGCCCACTGCTCGAAGAACACCATCTCTCGTACGGCGGCCGCGGCGGTGATGGTGACGGCGACGGCGACGAACCCTCCCACGAAATCACGGTCGCGCTGTGTCGGTGGTGCCACACGAAGGTCCACAAGTCGTTCGCCCGCATCGACGACGACGCCTCGCCCGACGTCGAGGCCATCGCCGAGCGGGAGGGTCGCCGGACGAAGGAACTCGACGAACTCGGGTTTCAGACGGCGCGGGACCGCGCCGGCGACGAGTGAGTCGCGGAGGCCGACGAGGTGACAAGCGGCGACGAACCCACCCAACCACCGAAGCGACCTCCCGCGACCCAACCGTCCCCGACGTGCCAATCTGATGCACGGATACGCGTATCTCGACCACTCTTCGATTGACTTTTAGGCACGGTGGTCCAATCCGGGACATGACCCGCATCGTCGTCATCGACAACCACGGGCAGTTCACCCACCTCGAACGGCGCGCGCTCCGCGACCTCGGCGTCGACACCGAACTCGTCGACAACGACACCGACCCCGCGGACATCGACGCGGACGGCATCGTCCTCTCCGGCGGCCCCGACATGGAACGCATCGGCCGCAGTCCCGACTACCTCGACCTCGACGTGCCCGTCTTGGGCATCTGTCTCGGCATGCAGATTCTCGCGGAAGAACTCGACGGTCGCGTCGGCTCCGGCGACTACGGCGGCTACGCCGACGTGGACGTGGAAATCCTCGACGAGAACGACCCGCTCATCGGCTCGCTCGCCCCCGAGACCCGCGTCTGGGCCAGCCACGCCGACGAGGTCAAGGAGGTCCCCGAGGGCTTCACCCACACCGCCACGAGCGACGTGTGTACCATCGAGGCCATGAGCGACGCCGACCGCGACCTCTACGGCGTCCAGTGGCACCCCGAGGTCGCCCACACCGCCGAGGGCGAGGAAGTCTTCGAGAACTTCATCGACATCTGCGAGCGGTAATCGACGACTACGAGCGGTACTCGACAACTGCGAGCAGTCGGTCGCCTTCGACCGCAACCGCGACCGCGTTCGCCACGGCGACACCCCTTTTTCTCTCCGTCGTCGCGGCAGAAAAACCGCAATCAGGCGACACGACGCGGTCTCTCACAGTCGTTTCTCGGAACCAAGCCGAGACATTTACCGGCCTCCGTTTTGTCTGTTCGGGAAATGACCTCCACCCAGAGCGACCTCGCTGGGCTCTCGCGGTTCATCTTCCGCGCGCCCAGTTGGTATACGAGTCTCGGGTTCGCCCTGCTCGTCGCCGCGATGGCGGGTATCGGGGCGTTCGACTCCGGGGACCTCGCCGGCTCGTGGCGGGGCATCTTCTTCCTCGGCAGAGACGCTTGGGAAGGCATCTTCTTCATCGGGATTCCGACTGTCGTCGCGGCGTTCGGGACCACCGGCGTCGACCGGTTCGTCGGCGGGAAGCTGACGCACAACCGCTCGTCGCTCCTCGCGCTCGCCGGCGAGGTGATTATCGTCACGTTCCTCACCGGAGCCGCCATCGTCTCCGTCTTCACGGGCCTCGGCCAGACGTTCATCTTCGACGCGCTCGTGGTCGCCCTCGCGTCGGTGTTCGCCTTCCGCCTGCTCATCGTGATGGCCGTCTCACGGTCGTCGCTGCTCATCGCGGCGGTCCCGGCGAGCATCCAGACGCTCACGTCCGCCGCGCTCCTGTTTGTCTACAGCGGGACGCTCAGATTCTTCGAGGTAGGCGGCCCCATCCTCGACGCCTATCTGATGCCCTATCTCGCCCGCCCCGACCGGGCCCCGCCGGAGCTGTCGGCCATCGCGCTGAGTCACTTCCAACTCCTCGCTATCACCTGCGTGATGTACGCGCTCGGCGTCTACGTCTTCCTCCGCATCGTCGACCGCCCGTGGCGGCGGAGCCTCGGCGTGTCCGTCCTCGACTTCATCCGCGGCTTCATCGGCCACATCGCCGAAGGGACCCGCGAGCTGGAGGACTTCTTCGAACAGCTCGGCCAGGAGGCCATCGTCCCCGTCACCGTGCTCTCATTCGAGCGCGAGGACGGCACCGAGAAAGCCCGGTTCGTCCTGCCGATGATTCATCCCGGGCCGATGGGCGAAATCGGCGGCGGCAACTTCCCCGAACGCGTCGCCCGACGCGCCGAGGGCCTTGCGTTCCCGCCGCACGCGACCGCCGGCCACGACTTCAACCTCGTGACCGAACGCGAGGTCGACGTGGTCCTCGACGCGGCCGACGACGCCTACGAGCGCATCGAGTACAGCCCGGACGTGACAGAAAGCGTTCGCGTGCAGTCCGGCGACGCGAAGATGCTCGGCCAGCGCTTCGGCGACGACGCGCTCCTCGTATCGACGTACGCCCCGCAGTTCGCCGACGACGTGGAGTACGCGGTCGGCCTCTCGGCGTCCGCCGAGGCCCGAACCACGGGCCTGCGGGATGTACTCCTCGTCGACGCCCACAACTGTAACAACGGGCTCCAAGGTGCCGACCTCGGCCACGTCACCCCGGGGAGCAAGCGGTCGTTCGACATGATTACCGCCGCCGGGCTCGCGGGCGAGGAACTCTCCGCGTCGTCGCCGGAGTCGCTCTCCTTGGGGACGGCGTTCGACCCGACCGACTGGACGCCGCGGGAGGGCATCGGCCCGCTGGGCATCCGCGTGGCCGCGACGAACGTCGGCGACCAGACGACCGCGTACGTCCTCATCGACGGGAACAACATGGAACCGGGGCTGCGCGACCGCATCGTCGAGGGGCTCACGACCGGACCGAACGCGAAAGCCGACGTCGCCGAGGTGATGACGACCGACACGCACATCGTCAACACCGTCGAGGCGGAAAACCAGGTCGGCGCGGCCATCGACCCCGACGAACTCCGCGAGACCATCGACCGCCTCGTCGACGAGGCGCTCGCGGACGCCGAACCCGTCGTCGCCGGCATGGCGACCGAGCGCGCCGAGGTGACGATTTTCGGCAACGACCGCACCGAGACGCTCGCCAGCCACGCCAACGTCGTCGTCTCGATGGGCGGGGCGCTCGCGCTCGCGCTCATCCTCGCGGCGATGGCCGTCAGTCTGCTCGTGTTCTTCCTCCCGTAGGTGACGCTGGCGACACGTCGCCCGCACCACCCTCGTCTCCCGCACCCCGTTTACCGACGGGTCCGGCGTCGCCACTCACGATTCGATTCGAGCGACGAGCAACCTTCCCGTCGCACTACCTGATTTAAGCAGAGAGTCCCGCCGTTCACGGCGGGCGTGAATCCGACACTCTACTGCACAACCTACGTTCGACGCTTACTCCGGGGTATCCTCCCTGACTTTCTTCTCGCCTTCGAGTAGCAGCCCCTTCCACGTCAATCCACGGTGCTTCTTCAGTTCCTTCAACCGCTCGTACTGTTCGTCGTCGTCAAACTCGATACGAACTTCGACCATATAATAACACATTAATCCCATACTTATGTGTGTTCGGATACAACCAGTAGGTGATGAAGCGAACCAACACCTTCGAGGTGATTCCGCAGTCCGACGCGGACGAGGAGTTGCTTCGACGCCTGTTGGACGCTTCTGCCGCTCTCTGGAACGAAATCAACTACGAGCGCCGCGAACACTATGCTGACTCAGACGAAGACGTGTGGGAAATCAGCGAGTATCGCGGTCGCTACGGCGGAACACTCGGCGCTTCCACAGTTCAGCAAATCGAACGCAAGAACCGCGAAGCGTGGAAATCGTTCTTCGCGCTCCAGAAGAAGGGCGAAGCCAACGGCAAGCCCGGATTCTGGGGCAACGCCGAGGACGGCCGCGAACTCCGAACGTACATTCGGAACACCTCGTACACCGTCGAGTGGGGCGAATACTCCCGGCTTGAAATCCTCGTCGGCCATGACCTGAAAGAGGAGTACGGTCTTGGATACCGCGAGAGGCTTCGGCTCGAAGTTCGGGGCGAACCCAACTGGAAAGAGTACGACAAGCAAGGCCGGTTGGAGTTGTTCTGGGACGAGAACGCACAGACATTCAGGGCCTTTCAGCCAGTAACTATCGACAATTCTCGACTGGCACAACCATTGGCTTCGGAAGAAGCCGCTCTGGACATTGGTGCGAACAACCTCGTCGCCTGCACAACCACGACCGGCCAACAATACCTATACGAAGGTCGTGTCCTGTTTGAGCGATTCCGCGAGACGACGCGAGAAATCGCCCGACTCCAATCACTCTTGGAGGACGGTCGGTACAGTAGTCACCGAATCCGACGCCTGTACGACCGGCGAACAAAACGTCGTGACCACGCCCAAGATGCTCTTGCCCGCGACCTCATCGAACGCCTGTACGACGAAGGCGTTTCGACGGTGTACGTCGGGGCACTAACGGACGTGCTGGACACGCACTGGTCGGTGGAGACGAACGCGAAAACACACAACTTCTGGGCGTTCAGAGCGTTCGTGAACCGACTGGCGTGTACCGCCGAAGAATACGGTATGTCGGTTGAGGTTCGGTCGGAGGCGTGGACGAGTCAGGAATGTCCGAACTGCGGTTCCACGACAGACACGATTCGTCATCAGGATACGCTGACGTGTCCGTGTGGGTTTGAAGGACACGCTGACCTCACGGCGTCAGAGACGTTCTTGAGACGGCAGACGACGGTAACACGGTCGATGGCACGGCCTGTATGCCTCAAGTGGGACGACCATCACTGGTCAGAGTCACCACGCTCAGTTCCCAACGAGGAGCATACGAACCCGCAAGTTGCCTCCGTGGGTCGGTAAACGATACCCCCAGCGCGAGGAAACCTCGCCGTTCACGGCGAGGAGGATGTCATTTCAGCGAGAGCGTTCGCGTCTCGATAGCGCCGCAACTCGGACAGACCCGCCGGTAGAACACGCTCGACCCGGTTGTCTTGGCGGACCACTCACCGTCGCTGTCGGTGAAGCCACACTTCGAACAGGTGAGGTCGGCCTCGCTGTATCGCTCTCGCAACCGGTCCAGTGCGGTCGTCCCTCTTGGCGTCCTTCTGATTGACATGAGGTAACATACACCACTGTCCTGTTTAATTGTGTCGTATGGCACAATCCCTAGGCGCAGTGATACTTGCGGAATCCAAAAATCACCGCCCGAATCACTCACATTCGGCCCGCCTTCGACCGGTACAGCGCCGCCGCTCACCGGGAGAAACCGAGTGCGGGGGGTGCCCGCGAGAACGTCCCTTACTCTTCGTCGGCGGCCGCGAACAGTTCGTCCACGGCCTCCTGCGCCGTCAGCGCCGCCTCCTCGGCGACGGCTTCCGCGTCGTCGGCATCGTCGGGCGCGTTGACGTACACGTCAACGTCGAGGACGCCGTCTTCGAACGTCACGGTGACGTCGAAGTCCTTGACGCGAGACTGCTTGAAGCGGGCGAAGATGAGGCCCTCAGCCGCTTCCGCGGCGGTCTGGACCACTTCTTCGTCCGTCGGCTGTGGCATTTACGCGCCGCCGGGGCCCATCGGACCCGCGCCGCCCGCGCCGCCCTGGAGCATCTGCTGGAGCTCTTCCTGCAGGCTCTCGAACTTCTCCTGCACGCGCGTCTCCTGCTTCGTGAGCTGTTCGACGCGCACTTCGAGGCTCTCGACCTTCTCTTCGAGGTCGTCCTTGGCCGCTTCGTAGTCGGTCTCGATGAGGAGTTCGCCGACCTCGCGGTACATCTTGGAGTCAGCGTCGATTTCCTCGAGCGTGGTGAGCGCCGTCTGTGCTTCGTTGAGCGCGGTTTCGGAGGACTGCTTCTGCTCGGAGACGTTCTGGGCGGTCTCCTGAAGGTTCTGCAGTTCTTCGAGCTTCTCTTGGGCTTCCGGCGGCAGACTTCCCTGCATACCCGAACCGACGGGACGCCGGCCCTAAAACACCCGCGGTCTCCTACGCGGATCCGGACAGTGGCTCGCCGGCGTCCGCGACGCGCTCTGCGGTCTCGACGAGGCGTATCCACGAGTTCACGCCCGCGCGGAGCGCGACGAGGTCGTCGGCTCGACGGTGACGACGACGGTCCGCCCCTCGCGGCCGACGCGGGCACCGGACCGGGCGTCGTCTATCTCGCCTTCCTCGACGGCGACGCTCCGCTCGACGACGCGTGCGCGTCGCTCGTCAGAATAGTCGAATTCGAGCGAAGCGCTGTGCGCTGGACGCACGCTACTCGACGGCGACTTCTTTGACGTTGGGGGACCGCTCCTTCAGCAGGACGCGGTGCCCGCAGTACGGACAGCGGACGCCACCGAACTCGTCCAGTTCGACATCGCGCTTGCACCGGGAACACTTGTAGCTCATTGTGAGATGTGAAGAGTCGAGGCTACTTGAGAGTTATTCGTCCTCGCCGGTGAGCGCGGCGCGGATGGAGCGGCGGACCTGCTTGCCTGCGGGGGTCTGCGGGCGGTAGGTACCGCCGGTGAAGACCTCACCGGTCTCTTCGTTCTTCCAGATGCCGGTTCCGACGCGGGTGACGTCGTCGCCGTCGACTTTGGAGTTGCGCATCTCTGCTTCGATTTCCTTGACACGGCGTCGAGCGACGCGGCCGTACCGCGCGCCGAAGCGCCCGGAACTACCGACGGATCGAGCCTTCTTGTCGGCCATAGTACCGCGAACTACCTCGCCGGTATGGATAAACCCTACGAGTCGTCTCGGCATGTGACGGGCCTAGACACCGCTTTGTCGCCGGCGTGCGTACGGGAGGCCATGACACAACACGTGGTGGTCGGTGCTGGCCCGGTCGGACTCGCGGTGATGGAACAGCTCAGGGAACGCGGGGCGGACGTGGCCGCGGTGACGCGCCACGAACCAGACTTCCTCCCTGAGGGCGTCGAGAGCCGCCTCGCCGACGTGCTCTACCCCGACCGCGCCGTCGCGGCGCTCGCGGATGCGGATGTCGTCTACCACTGCGCGCAACCGCCGTACGACGAGTGGCCCGAACTGTTTCCCGACCTCACCCGCGGCATCGTCGCGGGAGCCGAAGCCGCCGGCGCGCGCCTCGTCGTCGCCGAGAACCTCTACATGTACGGCCCGGTGCAGGTCCGCCTCACCGAGGACCTCCCGTACGCCGCCACCGGCCCGAAGGGCCAGACCAGAGCCGAGTGCGCCGACATCGTCCTCGACGCCCACGAGGCGGGCCGCATCGAGGCCACCATCGGCCGTGCCAGCGACTTCTTCGGCCCGCGCGTCCGCGAATCGGCCGTCGGCGAGCAGGTGTTCGGAGCCGCCGTCGCCGGCAAGCGCGCGAAGGTGTTCGGCGACCCGCGACTCGCCCACACCTACACCTACGTCCCCGACTTCGCGCGGGCGCTCGTCCTCCTCGGCGAGCGCGAGGAGGCGCTCGGCGAGGTCTGGCACGTCCCGAACCCCGAGACGGTCTCGACGCGCCGCTTCGTCGACCTCGTCTACGAGGCCGCCGACATCGACCCGGGCTTTCCGCACATCATCGCCGCGACGGGGCTCGCGCTGACCATCGGCGGCTACCTGAGCGCGCCGCTGAAGGAGCTCTCCGAGATGCGCTACGCCTTCGAGGAACCGTACGTCGTTCGCGACGCGAAGTTCCGCGAGACGTTCGGGGACGCCGTCGAACCGACGCCGCTGCGAGACGCCATCGCCGAGACGGTCGCGTGGTACGAAACGCAACGGGAAGACGCAGCGGCCGAGGCCGAGCCGATTCACATCGAGACGGTTTCGGAGGGGACCGCCGAGTCGGCCTGAGTCAGCCATTCGATTCCGATTCCGATTCCGACTCGGCGTGTTTTCCGCCGCTACGTGTCTTGTAACTCGTCTTCTCGCAGCGCCTCGTTCAGGTCGTCGCGGACGCGCTCGCCCGTCTCACGGTTCATCGCCGTCGTGACGATTCGGTTCTCTTGGACGCTCGACCCGTCTCGTAGGAGGAGTCTGACGTTGCCGTTGTCGTCGGCGCGGGTGACCTTCGCCCGGAGCCCCGTCCGCGACCCGGTCCCCCCGGCGTCGATGGGACCGGGAATGACCTTCTTGACGTGCGGGTGGCCGGCGACGACGCCGATTGCCCGGCGGCCCCGTCGCCCCCCGATGAGCGTGCTGTGGCTCCCGCCCAACTTCTCGGCGGGCGGGATGTCGACGACCTCCAGCGTCCGCTCGCCGCGGGTGTCGAGGACGCGCTGGACCGGATTGTCGTCGGAGACGCGGTAGAACTCGTGGTGGAGTTGGGCGCGCGTCTCGCGGAGCGGGCCGCGCTCGCCCGCGGCGTACACGGTCTCGGGGCGCTTGCGCCGAATCTCGTCGGCGACGAGGCCGGCGAAGTTGCGGAGTTGGACGACCTTCGTCTCGTCGTCCGACTCGGGAATCGTCGTGACCGTCGTCTCGCCGAGCACGTCCTCCTCGTCGAGGAACGTCAGCGTCGCGCGGTCGGCCTCGAAGACGGCCACGACGGCGTCGCAGTTGGCGGTGTTGCAGGTGAGACAGTAGTCTCCCGGCTTCTCTAACGGGTTTCCACACCGCCGACAGTGCATATCGACGTGTCGGGCGTGCGCGTACAAAAGGCCGTTTATGCCGGCCGGCGCAGACGCGCCGCGACTCCCGGCGCGCGTCGCCCGGCGAAACATATTCGTCCCCGTGTCCGAGAGTCCACTTCGTATGCGCCGCCGCGCCCTTCTCGCGTCGCTGTCGCCGCTCGCGCTCGCCGGCCTCGTCGGACTGGTCGCGCTCGCGCTCGACCCCGAGACGACCGTCCGCCTCGCCCACGC
>NZ_JAMYJY010000028.1:0-37926 GCF_024136985.1 Haloferax sp. AB510 | reverse complement strand
GCGAGGTCGGAGCCGTCGCGGACGGCGGCGACGACGTCGGCCATCGACGCGGCCGGGGTGCTCCCGTCGGCGTCGGCGAACGCGAGGATGTCCGTGCGGAGCGACTCGAACCCGGCGGTGATGGCCGCGCCCTTGCCGCGGCGGGCGTCGACCGGGTTCACGTGAGCGACTGCGGGGAGAGCGTCGAGGGCGTCGAGCGTCTCGGGCCGCGGTGCGTCGAGTTCGACCCGGACCACCTCGGGGTCCAGTTCCTCGACGAGAGCGTGGACGTAGGGGACCAGACGCTCTGGGTCGGGTCGATAGGCGGGGACCACCACCCCGACAGACTGCAACATGCACGACCATTCACTCAACGGGGTAAAAAGCGAACCGCTCTGTTTCGCACCGGCCATCACAAAACGTATTGCACCCGCGGCGCAGTCATCGGACAGATGGAGTACGCCCTCGTTGTCCGGTGGTTGCTGCTGTTCGCGACCCTCTGGGCGGTCGGCCTTCCCCTCGCGACCCGCCTGTTCCGACGCCTTCCCGGTCGCGGTGCCGGACTCGCCCTCCCCGTCTCGCTCGTCGTCTTGACCCTCCCCGCCTACTACGTCGGCCACCTCTCGTTCGGTCCCGTCGCCCTCATCGCCGGCGTCGGGACGCTCCTCGTCACGTCCGCGGTCGCGGGCCTCGACCTCGGCGAGCTCCGCCGCGGCGACCTCCGACTCGCGTCCGACCTCGACATCGACCGGCGCGCCGTCGCCGACGCGGCCGCGGTGTTCCTCGTCGCCTTCCTGTTCGCGGTCTCGCTCCGGGCGCTCGACCCGTCGGTCCACGCCGGCGGCGGCGAGAAGTTCCTCGACTTCGGCCTTCTCCAGTCGCTCGCCCGCGCGTCGGTCCTCCCGCCGGAGGACATGTGGTTCGCCGGCGAACCGGTCCGCTACTACTACGGCGGCCACCTCGTGTCGATTCTCCTCGCGCGGCTCACCGCCACCGACCCGTCGTTCGCCTACAACCTCGCGCTCGCCGGCTTCTTCGGGGTCCTCGTCACCGCGGCGTTCGAACTCGGGCGGGGGGTCGCGGCCGCCTCGGGGGCGAACGGTCGAATCGGCGGCTTGCTCTCGGCGTTCTTCGTCGGCTTCGCCAGCAACCTCGTCACCGCGGGCCGGTTCGCCCTCGCCGCGCTCCCCGAGGGGGTGCGCCGACCCGTCGCGCAGGCCGTCGCCGAGCGGTCGCAATACACCGTCGAGCAGGTGCTTGCCGGGGCCTCGAACTTCTCGTACTGGAGCGCGAGCCGCGTGATTCCGGGTACCATCAACGAGTTCCCGCTTTTCGCGTGGCTCAACGGCGACCTCCACGCCCACATGATGGGCACGCCGTTTCTGCTCCTCGCGGCCGGCCTCGCCTTCGCGTACTTCCGGACGCCGGAGGACGCGGTCGGGGAGCGCCGCCTCCTCGTCGCCGCGACGACGCTCGTCGGCGCGCTCCAAGTCGTCATCGACACGTGGAGTTTCCCGTCGGTGTTCGGCGTGCTGTTCCTCGGGATGGTCTTCGCACCCGCGCGCCCGTGGACGTTGTTCCCGGGCCGAGAGCGCGTTCGCTCGGCCGTCGGCGACAACCCAATCGCCGGCGAACTCGCTCGTCTCGGTGGCACAGTTGCGGCCGTCGGGCTCGCCGGCGTCGTCGCCGCCGTCCTCGCGAGTCCGTTCCTCCTCGGCGCGGTCGCGGGCGGGGGGAGCGCTCGGACGGTCGAGATTCTCACGCCCGACCAGCGAAGCGGGTTCGGCGCGCTGGCGCTCGTCCACGGGGCGTTCCTCGCGGCGTTCGCGGGCTACTACGTCCGTCGCCTCGGGGGGCAGAACGGCCTCGGCGGCCGCGAGTGGGCTGCACTTCTCGGGAGCTTCGCGGTGCTGACCGTCGTCGCAGCCGTCCACTCGTTCGCCGCGCTCGCGCTCGTCGCGCCCCTCGTCGCCGTCGGCTGGGTACTCCTCCGGTTCGCCGACGACCCGCGGTTCGAGACGGTGCTCGTCGTCGCCGGCGCGGGCCTCGTGACGCTCGTCGAACTCATCTACGTAAACGAGCAGGCCGGTCCCGGTCGGATGAACACGGTGTTCAAGACGTACATGCAGGTCTGGGTGCTCTGGGGGAGCGCGATGGGGGCTGTGTTGGCCGGCTTCGTCGGCGACGCGGTCGCCGCGAGCGACGTGTCGCTTCCGAGCGTCGACCTCAGCGTCCGCGGGGGCGCGGTCAGCGCCGTCGGCGTCGCCTTCGTCGTCCTCCTCGTCGCCTCCACCTCGGTGTACGGCGGACTGGCCGTCGCCGACCACGCGAACTCGCCCCGACAAGAGGAGACGCTGGACGCGACGGCCTTCGCGGAGTGGTGGCACGGAAACGAGTCGACGGCCATCACGTGGCTCGACGAGAACGTCGAGGGTAACCCGACGATGCTCACCGCGCCGGGGACGACGTGGTCCGCGACCGTGAGCGACGAGCGCGAGACCGTCATGTACGGCTGGCGCGGGAACCCTGAATCCAGTCTGACCGGGGTGCCGACGGTCGCCGGCTGGGCACACGAGGTCGGCTACCGCGGCCCCGACGCCTACTACGATCGCGTGCGCGATGTGGACGCGATGTACGTCGGCAACGAGTCGACGCGGGCGCGGCTCATCGAGCAGTACGACGTGCACTACGTGTGGGTCGGCCCGGGCGAGCGCGCCCGCTACGGGGAGATAGAGACGGACGTGGCGTGGCTGACGCCGGTCCACCAGTCGGGGTCGGTCGTGGTCTACGAGGTAGAAGAAGCGAGACTACCTTAGGCCGCGCCGCGCTCGCGAACGACCTCGACGGCCTCGGCGTCGACGCCCTCGGTGTCGAGCCAGTGCGGGACGAACTCGCGCTTTTCGAACGCCTCGCGCTCGTCTTCGGTGCCGACGGTACACCACAGCTGGACGCGGTCGGGGCCGTGCCAGTCGCCCTGTCGGTCGACGGAAAACAGGATGTACTCCTCGCCGTCGTACTCGATGACGCCGTCGCGGCGGACGCCGGGGTCGCCGTGGATGATGAGCTTCTTCATGTGCCGGGATTGGCACAGTCACCGCTTAATCGCTTCGGCTTCGGGCGTGCGGTGTGCGGCGGGGGAACCGCGGACGGTGCAGTCACCGTGGGCTGCCCACACGTGACACGGCGAACGCCCGGTTGCGGCGAGTTCAGGGGCCGCGTCGAACCAAACGGGTTTTAACGGGCCACACCAAAACCCAGCACAAGGTCGATATCTATGCAGATGCCACGCCGTTTCAACACGTACTGCCCGAACTGCAAGGGTCACCACGAACACGAAGTGGAGAAGGTCCGGAAGGGACGCCCGACCGGCATGAAGTGGAACGCCCGTCAGACGCGACGCGGCAAGGCCACCATCGGTAACGCCGGTAAGTTCTCCAAGGTGCCCGGTGGCGACAAGCCGACGAAGAAGACCCACCTGAAGTACATCTGCTCCGACTGTGGCAAGGCCCACATGCGCGAGGGCTGGCGCGCCGGTCGCCTGGAGTTCCAGGAGTAAATCATGGCAGGAAACTTCTACAAGGTCGCGTGCAGCGACTGCGAGAACGAACAGGTCGTCTTCGGAAAGGCCTCCTCGGTCGTCAACTGCGCCGTCTGCGGGACGACCCTCGCCACGCCGACCGGCGGCAACGCCGAATTCCACGGCGAGGTCGTCGAGACGGTCGAGCGTCGCGACAGCGACGAACTTGAGGCGTAACTCCCTGGAGGACCTCGTATGAAGTACAGCGGATGGCCTGACCCCGGCGAACTCGTCGTCGGAAAGGTAGACGACATCGCGGACTTCGGCGTCTTCGTCGACCTCGAAGAGTACGAAGACAAACGCGGCCTCTGCCACATCAGCGAGGTCGCCAGCGGATGGATCAAGAACGTTCGCGACCACGTCCGCGAGGGACAGACAGTCGTCGCTAAAGTGCTCGAGGTCAACGAGAGTTCCCAGCAGATCGACCTCTCGATAAAGGACGTCAACGAGCACCAGCGCAAAGAGAAGATTCAGGAGTGGAAAAACGAGCAGAAGGCCGACAAGTGGATGGCGCTGGCGTTCGGCGAGGACATCGCCGACGACCGCTACCAGTCCATCGCTAATGCCCTGCTCGCCGAGTTCGAATCGCTCTATGACGGCTTCGAGCAGGCCGCGATTCACGGTCTCGAAGCGCTCGAAGACGTCGAACTCGACGACGACGAGATCGATGCCATCGTCGACACCGCGCGTCAGAACGTGTCGGTTCCCTACGTCAACGTCACCGGCTACGTCGACCTGCGCTCGCCCGCGGGCGACGGCGTCGACGACGTAAAGGAGGCCCTGAAGGCCGCCGAAGGCGACGACGAAATCGGCGACGAAATCGAACTGTCAGTCACGTACGTCGGCGCGCCCGAGTACCGCGTGAAGGTCAAAGCGCCCGACTACAAGACCGCCGAGACGGAGCTCGAATCGAGCGTCGCTCGGGCCCGCGAGGTCATCGAGGCCGCGGGCGGAACCGCGGAGTACCACCGCGAACGCAGCGGCGACGAAGAATAATCGCATGAAATCTGACATCCGGGTGTGCAGCGCGTGGCGCGACCGCCACGACCGCCCGGTGTACTCACTTTCTGAGACCTGTCCGGAGTGCGGCGCACCAACCGAGAACAGCGCGCCCGCCCCGTACAACCCCGAAGACCCCTACGGCGAGTACCGCCGCGCGCGGAAGCGCCGCCTCGCCGAGGAGTCGGAGTAGCTGCGTCTTCGGCTACCGACGCTCTCTTAACCGGTGCGGCCGCCACTACGTGCATGGACGACATCGAAATCGAGGCTGTCGAGGAGGTCGACCTCACCGACCCGGTCCTCATCGAGGGGCTGCCGGGCGTCGGGAACGTCGGCAAACTCGCCGTCGAGCACCTGCTGGAGGAGTTCGAGGAGGCCACGCTGGTCCGCCGCGTCTACGCCGACGTGTTCCCGCCGCAGGTGAGCATCGACGAGGGCGTCGCCGAGCTGACCCACGCCGCGATTCACGCCGTCGAGACGCCCGGTGAGGGCCCGGACCTGCTCCTCCTCACGGGCGACCACCAAGCGCAGTCCAACGAGGGTCACTACCACCTCACCGACGCCTTCCTCGACGTGGCCGAGGAGTTCGGCGTCGAGCGACTGTTCGCGCTGGGCGGCGTCCCGACCGGCGAACTCGTCGACGAGCCGTCGGTCCTCGGGGCTGTCGCCGACGAATCGCGCCTCGACGAACTCGAAGAAGCGGGCGTCGAGTTCCGCGAAGACGAACCCGCCGGCGGCGTCGTCGGCGTCTCCGGACTGCTTCTTGGCCTCGGCGCTCGCCGCGGCCTCGACGCGACGTGCCTGATGGGCGAGACGAGCGGCTATCTCGTGGACCCCCAGAGCGCGCAGGTCGTCATCGAGGTCCTGCAGGACCTCCTCGAGTTCAGCGTCGACTTCGAGTCGCTCGAAGAGCGCGCCGAGGAGATGAAGGAGGTCGCCGCGAAGATTCAGGAGATGCAACAGCAACAGCAGGGAACCATCGCCAGCGACGACGACCTCCGGTACATCGGCTGAGGCCGCTCCGGCCGTCGCGGACCGACTCGTTTTCAGACCGGGTGTTCAGGCTTCGATGATGTCGTCGTCTGCGAACTCCGGGACGACGATTTCGCCGTCGAGCGACTGCACCGCGCGGCCGCCGACGCGTATCTCCGCGCCGACTCGCACGCGGACGGTTCCCGGCCGGTCTACGAAGTGACCCTGTTCGAAGCGGAGTTCGTCCGGCATGGAGTCGAACGCGCCGACCTGCCGGAGGTACGCGCCGCACGCACCCGCGGCGGTGCCGGTCGCGGGGTCCTCGGAGATGCCGATACCGGGCGCGAAACACCGCGCATGGAGCGTTGAATCGCCGTCGATGGCGTCGAAGGTGAAGGCGTAGACGCCCGCGGCGTCGTGTTCGGCGGCGAGGTCGGCGATGGCGGCGTCGTCCGGGTCGGCACCCGAGAGATGTTCGAGGAAGTTGACCGGGACGACGAGGAAGGGAAGCCCCGTGGAGGCGACCGCGACGGGGAGGTCCGCGCCCACGTCGCGGAGGGCAGCATCGTCGACGCCGAGGGCCGCCGCGAGGCGGTCGTAGTCGATTTCGAGCGGGCGCACCGTCGGCGCGTCCTGCGTCATCCACACCTCGCCGAGGTCGCCGAGTTCGATGTCGAGGGTGCCGACGTTCGTCTCCAGCGTGTGCGTGCCCGGTTCGAGTTCGCGCTCGGCCGCGAGGTGTGCGTGGGCCGCGATAGTCGCGTGTCCGCAGAGGTCGACTTCCTGCTTCGGCGTGAAATAGCGGATACGGCGGTCCGCGGCGGCCGACGAGCAGACGAACGCCGTCTCGCTCGCGCCGAGTTCGGCGGCGACGGCGCGCATCTGTTCCGCGTCGAGGCCGTCGGCGTCGGGGACGACCCCGGCAGCGTTACCGGACAGCGGTTCGGTCGTGAAAGCGTCCACGAGGAGGGCGCGTCGGCTATCCATGGAAAGGCGCACTACACGGCGATGTATCAAACCAGCGGGTCGGCGGCCGGGTTACGTGAGAAGTTGGAGAGAAGGAAGGTGCGAGAGCGATACGGGCGCGAGTCGGTCGGCGTCGGCCGATTCACGCGCGGGTCCACCGGACGCGGCCGCTCGTTTGAGCTGCGCCGTCGCCCTGCATCACTTCGCGCATGTTCATACAGCCTGGACACCCGACGACCTCGTCCATGTCGTTGCCGAAGACGCGGACGAAGTCTCGGGAGACGAACTCACCACAGTTACCACACGTGTGCATTCTGTTTCACCTACAAATCCGCATACTCCGGCACTCGACATAACTATGCCCCTTGTTAACATGCGTTAGTGTCCGCCTGAACGACGGGTTTTCCCGTTAGTCGTCGCATAACGTCGGTTCGAGCGGTTTTGACACGCCGACACACGGGCAGGGCGAGTCGTACAGATTAAAGGGCGTCAGGCGCGGCAGTACGCACGGTGAACGGAAGATATGGGCGACCTCCCCGACGAGTTTAACTGTACTATCACGAACTGGGAGTACATCTACGGCCTCTGCCGCGACGTTTCGGATGAGGTCAAGACATCCGAGTTCGAACCCGACGTCATCGTCGCGTTGGCCCGCGGCGGCTGGTTCGCGGGCCGGTGTATCTGTGACTTCCTCGGGCTGGACGACCTGACGAGCCTGAAGATGGAACACTACGTCGGGACGGCCCAGAAATCGAACGAGCCGGAGGTCCGCTACCCGATGCCGGAAGGCAGCGTCGAGGGCAAGGACGTGCTCATCATCGACGACATCGCCGACACCGGCGGCTCCATCAAGCGCGCACACGAGTACGTCAACGAGCGCAACGCGGGCGAGGTCCGGACTGCGACGCTCCAACTCCTCCAGACCAGCGAGTTCGAACCCGACTACGTCGGCGAGCGCCTCGAAGAGTGGGCGTGGGTCGTCTACCCGTGGAACTTCATTGAGGACATGATAGACCTCACCTCGGGCGTCATGGCGAAAGCCGACGACGACACCTTCGAACTCGAAGACATCCGCCACTACCTCGCGGAGTTCCACGACGTGGACCGCATCGAGATGGAGATCGCCCAACCCGACCGGATGCCGGAAGTCATGTCCGAGATGGAGCGCCGCGGCTACGTCGAGTCCACCGGCGACGGCGCGTGGCGACTCCTCGAAAACGACGGCGTCGGGGCCTGAGCGCGGGGTCGGTCGTCTCGCCCCGGCTTCGTTCGACTGCTCCAGCGCTGTTGAACCCTCTTAAGCTTGACAGGGCGAGTGGTGACTCAGACAGCGGATGTTGTCAGTACGGTTGCTACCTCTCGGAGAAAACCCGTCACGGCTCACGGGTGAAGACAGGACCGATGAGTCGAGTGAAACGGAAACGGCCATCGAATCGGACGACGCCGGCGGTCGGTCGCTCAGGCACCCATGTTCGCCACTTTCTCGGCGAACTCGGCGTGGAGGTCGGCGTGGTGATGGACGATTTTCCACTCGCCTCTCTCCTTCCGGTAGACGTTGGTCGTCCGACCCTCCAGAGACATCGGTTCACCCGCAAACGTCCACGACACCGACTCAGTACAGAGTTCGTACGCAGCGTCGCCGATGACGCGAATGGCCTGGTCAGATCGGGTGACCGTACCATCCGAACTCGCCGATGCGACGCCGGCGAAGGACTCGGAGACGGCCTCCCATCCCGCTTCCCGCCCACCGATTGGGTGCATGGACGTCACGTCGTCCTCGTGTGACCAGATGTCCGCCATGGAGTCGGCGTTCCCGTTCGCCATCGCTTCTAGTGCGCCGTAGAACTGGTCGGATGCGGCTCGGACGTCGTCTTCGGCTGCTACGCGTTTTGTAGACATTATAAACCTCAACATACCGACGGCTCCTGAGGATATATACTATATCTGTGATATTTCGTACGGTCATCTATTCCGGACGGTTAGCGGGGTCGAGCCCCGACGACTCGTTTCGGCAAGAGTAAGAGTTAGGGGCTGTGCACGTCGATTTTAGACAGGTCGCACGAACTCAGGACGCACGGCTCGCGCCACGCGTGCAGCACAGTCTCGACAAACTATCACCAGCCGAGAATTTCAACAGGGACACGTATCCGACCGTTTCAACCGCCGGCTTCGACGTCCCGACGGCTCACAGCCGACCACCGCCCGGGTTCGCGCGAAGCGAAACGTTCGTTTGCGTGACGGACCTCGGAATTCGCATGTCGCTGTTTTCTATCTTCGTCACCGCGCTTCTGCCGATTCTCGCTATCGGTGCGGTCGGCTTCGCCCTCGGTCGCGTCCGCGACGTTGACCCCGAGCCGCTCAACACGGTCACGGTGTACGTCCTCGCGCCGGTCCTCGTGTTCTACAGCCTCGCGACGACCGAACTCGCCGGCGAGACGCTGGCGACCATTACCGCCGGCGTCGTCGCCTACCACGTCGCTATGCTCCTCGTCGCGGGCGGCGTCGCCCGACTCGTCGGCGTCTCCGAACCACTCCTCGGCGCGCTCGTCCTCGTCGCCGCCTTTCCGAACTCCGGAAACTACGGCATCCCCGTCAGTTCGTTCGCCTTCGGCGACACCGGCCGCTCGACGGCCGTCGTCTACCTCGCCGTCCAGAGCGTCCTCATCTATACGTTAGGCGTGTACATCGCCGGGCGAGGGACCGACCGCGACGACGGCGCGCCGGGGTGGCGCGTCGGCCTCGAACGCATCGTCCGTATCCCGCTCGTCTACGCGGTTGTCGCCGCACTCGCCGCTCGGTGGCTCGGCGTTGTCCCGCCGACAGGCGTCCCCGCGATGGAGACGCTCAGGCTCGTCGGCGACTCGTCGATTCCGATGATGCTCCTCATCCTCGGCATCCAGCTCGCGGGTGCCGACCTCGGCTCCACGCTCTCGGAGGTCGGCGTCGTCGCCGCGCTCAAGATCGTCGTCGCGCCCGCAGTCGCGGTCGGCGTCGCGCTCGTCGCCGGGTTCGGCGACCCGACGGTCGCGCGGACGTTCGTCCTCGAATCCGCGATGCCCGCCGCGGTCACGCCGCTCATCCTCGTCGCGGAGTTCGGCGACGCCACCGGAACCGGCTCTGCTACCTCGCTCGCCGAGTTCGTCTCCGCGGCCGTCTTCGCGACGACGCTCCTCAGCGTGCCCGCGCTCTCGGTGCTCATCTACCTCTTGAACCACGGCTTCGTGGTGTAGGCCCCGTTTCGCCACGATTTTGTGCGCCCTCCCCCACCTCCGAGTATGAAAATCGGATTCATCGGTGGCAGCGGTATCTACGAGGCGCTCCCGCTGGAGAACACCCGCGAGGAACCCGTCGAGACGCCGTTCGGCGAGCCCTCGACGACGCCCATCGTCGGCGAGTTCGGCGACACCGGCCGCGAGGTCGTCTTCCTCCCGCGACACGGTCCGGACCACCAGCACTCGCCGACGACGCTCCCCTACCGCGCGAACATCTTCGCGCTCAAGAAACTGGGCGTCACCCACGTCCTCGCCAGCAACGCCGTCGGCAGCCTCAAGGAGGACCTGCCGCCCCAGACGCTCGTCGTCCCCGACCAGATTTACGACCGCACGAAACACCGCCCGCTGACGTTCTTCGACGAGGGCATCGTCGTCCACCAGCCGTTCGCGATGCCGTACGACGAGGAACTCGTCTCCATCCTCGCCGAGGCCGCCGCGGAGGCGACCGACGCGACGGTCCAAGAAGGCGGCACCTACGTCTGCATCGAGGGGCCGTCGTACTCCACGAAGGCCGAAAGCGAACACTACCGCGCGCAGGGCTGGGACGTCATCGGCATGACGACCATCCCCGAGGCCAAACTCGCCCGCGAGGCCGAGATGGCCTACGCGACCATCACCGGCGTCACCGACTACGACGTGTGGAAGGAAGACAGCGAAGTCACGCTCGACGAGGTGCTGAAGAACGCCGCGGCCAACGAGGAGGCAATCAAAGAGACCGTCGAGGCCGCCATCCGCAAGATTCCCGACGACCACGAGACCGACAGCCACACCGCGCTCGAAGGAACCATCAACACGCCCGACGAGGCAATCCCCGCCGAGACGAAAGAAAAGCTCGCGCCGCTCATCGACCAGTACGTCGACTGAGCCGGCCTCAGCCGTTCAGTTCTGCGGATTCTTCCGAATCGTCCTCCGACTTCACGACCTCGCGTTCGCCACGCGCCGCTTCATCGTCCGGCGAGAACTCGACCGCGTGACAGCGCGCGCAGTACTCGTTTTCCCCGCGGTCAGTCGTCGCGAGCGGGATGCCCGCGACGACGAGTTGCGTGCTGAACTCCCGGCCGACGCCCCGGTCGTCTGCCTCGCCGCAGACGACGCACTCCCGGACCGCCCGCGGCGACGTGACCACCTCGCGGACGCGACCGAACGAGGTCGGACTGTACGAGACGTAGCCGGGGAAGTAGCAGTGCAACCAGAAGATGGGGAGGAAAAACAGGAGCGCCCACGTCCAGATAGCCGACTGGGGAAACAGAATCGCCGCCGCGAGCGCCGCGAACAGCGTCGACGTGACGAGCGAGACCGCAACCGTCAGTCGTCGAAGCGTGCTGGAGAGCAGGGTCGGATGGGGCACGTCCGAGACTGACGACGGGGCCGATAAAATAGCTAGTCGTCCGCGATTGCCTCGGCTTCGAGTTCGGGGTCGTCGCCGTCGTCAGTGTCGTTAGCGTCGTCAGCGGCGGCGTGGGAACCGCGGTCGACCGTCTCCGCCTCGGCGTCCGCTCTGTCGGCATCCTCACCGTCCGCGTCCACTTCCGACCCCGCACCGGGGTCGGCGTCGAACACCTCGGGGTTCCGAATCCAGAGGTCGCCGAACAGGTCGTCCTGTTTGAGGTAGACCGTGCTCCGGTGGGACAGAAACAGGAGCGCGAGGTAGGTCGTCATCACGGTGTCGGCCACGTCGCGTATCTCGGCGAACAGCACCTCGTCGCGGCCCTTCTCGTAGTGGGTGGCGAGCACGTCGCCGACCGCTTCGACGACCGCCTCGATGTCCTCATTGTGGGCGGTCCCCGTCACGTCGTCTTCCGTGGGTTCGCCCGCGCCGCGCATCTCGCCGGGCGTGTGGTAGTCGAGCGTCTGCGTCCCGCGGGAGAAGCCGCGCGGCGACTCCGTGGTGTCGTACTCGCGGCGGCGCTTCCACCACGACCCGCGTTCGACCTCCCGGAGTTCGCGCACGAGTTCGTCCAGCGTCTCCGGCGACCCGCGGGCGTGCTTGCGTTCGAGTCGGCGGTCCATCTCGTCTTCCAGCGCGTCCACAGGGTCGAAGCCCGGCGGGCCGCCCTCGTCGTCACCGGGGTGGCTCTCGTCGCCGCCGCCCTGTAGGGCGAGTTCCCACGGTTCGAGTTCCTCCTCGTCAGGTTCGTCCGGCGCGAGGAGTTCGTCGGACTTCATTCGCAGGAGGACGCTCGCGTAGAACAGCGCCCGGCCGGTCGTCCGGAGGTCCATGGCGTCGAGGCGGTTCAGGAAGGCGTCGGTGACCTCCACGATGTCGATGTCCCACGGGTCGATGGTGCCCTCCTTCGCGAGTTGGACGAGGAGTTCGACCGGTTCGACCTCGTCGTCGTCGGTCTCCGAGACATCTTCCGGGAGGACCTCATCCATCGCGTCGGGTTCGGCGGGGGCGGCGTCCGCCTCGGAGTCGGACGCGGCGTCGTCGGTGGCGAACGAGAAGACCGCGTCGTCATCGTCGTCGTCGCGTCGCGCTCGCCACGCCCGCGAGAGAGGTTCAGTTCGGGGATGTCGTCAGTCATCCGCCGGAACCTCCGCTTCCACGTCCGCGTCGGCCTCGCCGCCGTCACTACCGTCCGCGTCGTCGCCGCCGTCACCACCGTCCGCGTCGTCGCCGCCGTCGTCGCTTCCGGTGTCGTCTCCGCCCGGTCCGTCCGCGTCGCGGCCGTCGCTTCCAGCCTCGCCGTCGCCGCCGAACTGGATTCCCGTGACGGCGCTGACGTTGTCGCCCTGCATCGTCACGCCGATGGCGCGCTCGGCGCGTTCGAGGAGCGCAGAGCGGTGCGAGACGACGACGAACTGGGCGTCGCCCGCGAGGTCGTCGACCATCTGGCCGACGCGCTCGGCGTTCGCGGCGTCGAGGAAGGCGTCCACCTCGTCGAGCGCGTAGAACGGCGCGGGGTTGTGGCGCTGGATGGCGAAGATAAACGCGAGCGCCGTCAGCGACTTCTCGCCGCCGGACATGGCGTCGAGGCGCTGGATGGGTTTGTCGCCCGGTTGGGCCTTCATCGTCAGGCCCTCCTCGAAGGGGTCGTCGGGGTTCTCCAACTGGAGGTGGCCCGTCCCGTTCGACAGGCGCTCGAAGATGTCGGTGAAGTTCTCGGCGATGGCGTCGAACGACTCCATGAACGTCGCCTTCTTCTGAGACTCGTACTGGTCGATGCGGTCGGCGATGGCGTCACGCTCTTCGACCAGCACGTCGCGTCGCTCTTGGAGGGCTTCGAGGTCGGACTTCACGTCGTCGTACTCGTCGATGGCGAGCATGTTGACGGGTTCGAGCGCCTCCATCTCCTCGGTGAGTCGATCGATTTCGGACTCGACCGTATCGTGGTCGGGAATCTCGTCGGGGTCGTAGTCGCCGACCTGCGACTGAAGTTCGTCGATTTCCCACTCGAGGCGCTCGGCGGCCGAGCGCATGCTTTCGAGCTTGGATTCGACCGCATTCACGCGGTCTTTCTTCTCGTCGCGGGCGCTCCGAGCCTCGCGGAGGTCGTCCTGTAGCTCTTTGCGGTCCTCTTTGAGGTCGACCAGTTCCTCCTCGAGTTCGGCGACCGCCTCGCGCTTGGCCTCGAGGTCGTCCTCGCGCTCCTCGATTTTCGACTCCGCCTCGGAGATAGACTTTCGAGCCTCCGCCTTGCGGTTCTGGGCGGCCTCGACCGTGTCGTGGAGGTCGTCGACCGCGTCTTCGGCGTACTGCTTTTCGAGCTGAATCTCGTTGAGCCGGCCGTCGAGCGTGGACATCCGGTCTTCGAGGTCGTCGATGTCCGCGCGAATCTCGTCGGCGCGAGCGGTGAGCTCCGGAATCTCGGAGTCCGCGAGTTCGGACTCGATATCCTCGATGGCGGCCTCAACCGTCTCGATTTCGTCGTCGAGATCGGCGATTTCGTCGTCGAGGTCGGACATCTGTTCGTCCACCGACTCGCGTTCGGACTGGAGTTCGTCGAGGCGGTCGTCGAGCCGGTCGATTTCGGCTTCGGCGTCCTCGATGTCCGCCTCGGCGTCCTCGATTTCGCGCTCGATGGTCCGGACGCGGTCGGCGGCGTCGGAGGCCCGCCCGCGGGCGTCGTCGAGGTCGTCGTCGATGTCTCGAATCTCCTCGTTGAGCGAGCGACGGCGGTCTTCGAGCTTCGTAATCTCCTTCGCGAGGCGGTCGAGTTTGCCCTCGCCGGACTTCGAAAACGAGTAGCGAGAGCCGCCGCCGGAGCCGCCAGTCATCGCGCCGGAGCGCTCCACGAGGTCACCGTCGAGGGTGACCATGCGGTAGTCGCCCATCAGGTCGCGGGCGGTCTCCATGTCCTCAACGACGAGCGTCGAACCGAGGACGTAGGAGAAAATCGACTCGTACTGCGAATCGTAGTCGACGAGGTTGCGCGCGAAGTCCACGACGCCGGGACGGTTCGG
This sequence comes from Haloferax sp. AB510, assembly GCF_024136985.1. Taxonomy (NCBI): domain Archaea; kingdom Methanobacteriati; phylum Methanobacteriota; class Halobacteria; order Halobacteriales; family Haloferacaceae; genus Haloferax; species Haloferax sp. AB510. The sequence continues at coordinate 23,757 of NZ_JAMYJY010000028.1, read as the reverse complement.
CTTGCGCGGGAGGTTCCGGTTGTCCATCTTCGTGATGGGCAGGAACGTCGCGCGGCCCGCGTTGCGGGACTTCAGGTGGTCGATACAGGACGACCCCACGCCGTCGTCGTCGACGACGACGTGGAGGCGGCCGCCGGCGGCCGTCTCACACGCCTTGGCATACTCGCCGTCGACGGAGCCGAGTTGGCCGACCGCACCGTGGACGCCGGAGATGCCGGCGTTGAGGATGGTCGTGACAGCGCGGGGCCACGAGTTGTCGCCGTCTTTGCCGGCGCGGGCTTCGAGACGGGCGTACTCCGACTGCTTGGTCTGGAGTTCGTCCGTCACCTCCGAGAGTTCGTCGTTCAGGTCGGCCTTCTCGGCCTGCAGGTCCTCGATGACGCCGTCTATCTTCGCCTTGTTCTTCTCGGCGGTGTCGAGTTCGCTGTGCAGGTCGGAGACGGTCGCCTTCAGTTCGGGGATGCGCTCGCGGGCGCGTTCGAGTTCGTCTCGGGTCTCCGAAATCTGGTTCGAGCGGCGGCGCGCGTCGTCCAGCAGGCGGTCCTTGGCGCGCTGGCGGTCGTTCTTCTCGTCTTTGAGGTCGTCGAGCGTCTCCTTTCGCTCCGCGAGTTCGGACTTCAGCTCGTCGAACTCGGTGTCGACCGAATCGATTTCGGCCTGCACCTCGGAGAGTTCGACCCGCTTGGACTGGATGTCGCTTTTGACCGACGCCTTCTCGACTTTGACCTCGCGGATGTCGTCTTCGAGGTCGTCGATCTGCTCTTGCTTGCGGTCGATGTCGATGAACGCCTTCCGGCGCTCGGCCTCGGCGTCGTCGCGCTTTTCCTCGGCGGCCTCGATGGCGTTTTCCAGCCGGGAGATGTCACCTTTTATCTCCTCCATCTCCGACTTGATGCGGAGCTGTTCGTCCTCGCCTTTCCGCTCTATCTCGCGGGTGAGGTCTTCGAGGTCCTCTTCGAGACGGGTGACTTTCCCCTGTCGCTCGTCGAGTTCGGCCTGTAAGCCTTCGAGGTCGGCCTCGGTGGACTCGATGCGCGATTCGGTCCGCGAGAGGTCGTCGCGCTTGTCTTCGAGTTCCGCGGCCTTCAGGTAGCCCTCGTACTCCTCTTTCTCCTCGCGGAGTCCCTTGTAAGTGAGCGCGGTCTCGCGCTCGTCGGCGAGCTGGTCGAGACGCGTCTCCTTTTCTTCGATGCGGAGGTCCGCCTCATCGACGCGCTCCTCGACCGCCTCCAACTCCTCGAAGGCGGCGTCTTTCTTCTCGTCGAACTCGGCGACGCCCGCGATTTCGTCGATGATGCCCCGCCGCTGGTAGGGCGTCATGTTGATGATCTCGGTCACGTCGCCCTGCATGACGACGTTGTAGCCCTCGGGGGTGATGCCCGCCTGCGCGAGCAGGTCCTTGATGTCCGAGAGGTTGACCGAGCGCTCGTTGAGGTAGTAGTACGAGTAGTAGTTGTCCGGCGTCTCCTTGACGCGGCGCTTGATAGTTATCTCCTCGACGTCGCCGACCTTGTCGGTCCCGGCGGCGTTGACGACCTGCGAGCGGTCGAGCGTCCCCTCGGAGTTGTCGAGGACAACCGTGACGCTCGCCTCTTTCGGCTGTTTCGCGGCCTCGTCGCTGCCGTCGGCGTGGCCGGGGTTGTAGATGAGGTCCGTCAGCTTCTCGGCGCGAATCCCGCGGGTGCGGGCGAGGCCGAGCGCGAAGAGGACGCCGTCGATGATGTTCGATTTGCCGGAACCGTTCGGGCCCGTAACGACCGTGAAATCCTCGTAGAACGGGATGCGAGTCGGCCGCCCGAAGCTCTTGAAACCGTCAAGGACGAGCTCTTTGATGTGCATGGGTTGGTGTTCACGCGGGCGACGCCCGCAGGTGGAGCGCGCCGCATGAACACGGGGCGCGCTCGCGTCGGACGGCGCGCCCGATTACGCGACGATGATGTCGTCGTCGGGGGTCTCGCCGTCGCCTTCGTCAGTCTCGTCGGTCTCGTCCGGTTTAGTCTCATCGCCGTCGGCCGACGACGCCTCGTCGGCTTCGGCGGCCTCCGCAGCGGACTCGTCTTCGGTCTCCCAGTCGCCGCGACGGGTCGCGGCCCGCGAGGGAACGTCCACGTCGTTGGCGTCTTCGAGCTGGCGAAGTCGTTCTTTGGTCTCGACGAGTTCCTCGGTGAGCCCGTTCACGGCGGCCTGCAGTTCTGCGACTTTGGATTCGAGTTCCTCCACCCGGTTACTCATGGGTAACATAGCCCCTCGCGTGAGACATAAATGTGCGTCAGACAATCACCGAAAATGTGATACGTGTGCGGGCGACCCCGCCTTCGCACGCTCGCCGCCGCCCCTCAGTCCCGGTACGACTCGGTCGTCGTCTTCCGGAGCGAGCGGACCGCGCCGAGATACTCTTCGCGACTGCGCTTTTCTGCTTTCGCGGCGCGGACCTCAGCCATCGCCTCGGGGCTCGTGAGCAGGTCGACCAGCGTGCAAGCGGTGAGTTTCGCTGGGATGACGTAAGCCATCTCCTCGTCGACGACGCGGAAATCGCGGGCGTGGACCGCACCCTCGAAGCCGCCGGTCCACGGGTGGATGCCGGGGACGAGTTGCGTGATGTCGCCCATGTCCGTCGACCCCGAGAGGTGCGGCGTCCCCGCCGTGACCGCATCGGGGCCGACGATGTCGCGGGCGTTCTCGTCGTAGAACGCGACCATCGTCTCGTCGGTCCGAAGCGGCATGTACCCGGGGTAGTCCTCGATTTCCACGTCGCCGCCGACACCCATCGCGCCGGACGCGAGCGCCCGGTTGACCGACTCGTTCGCCTCGGAGACGGCCTCGACGGAGGCCGCGCGGACGTACGACTCCATCGTCACCTCTGCGGGGACGACGTTGACGCCGTCGCCGCCGCGGGTGATGATGGGGTGGACGCGGACGTGGTCCTCGTCGCGGAAGCGCTCGCGCTGGGCGTGGACGGCGTTCATCCCGAGCATCGCGGCGTTGAGCGCGTTGACGCCCTCTTCAGGGGCCGCGCCGGCGTGCGCTTCGGTCCCGCGATAGGTGACGAACTTGCCGACGAAGCCGTTGGTCGAGAAGTCGCTCGTAATCGTCCGCTCGGGCGTGTCGCTGCCGGCGTGCATCATCGCGGCGGCGTCCCAGTCGTCGACGTAGCCGCGGCGGATGAGCTCCTGTTTGCCGCCGAAGAACTCGATATCGCCCGCTTCGAGCAGGTCGCGGCGGTAGTCGAGGTCGAGGTACTCCTCGGCCGGAACGGCGACGAACTCGACCGCGCCGTCGAGGTCGTCCACGACGCCGCTTCCGACGAGGCCGACGGCGGTCCCCACGAGGTGCGCGAGCTGGGCGTTGTGACCGCAGGCGTGGACCGCGCCGGTCTCGGGGTCCGCCATCGGATGGTCCGGGTTGACGAGCGCGTCGAGTTCGCCGAGGACGGCCGCGACGAAGTCGCCGGAGCCGGCTCTGGCGCGCGCGCCGGTAATCGCCAGTTCCGTCTCCACGTCGAGGTCGAGATCCTCGAAGAGAGAGACGACCTTCTCGGTCGTCTTGACCTCCTTGTAGCCGAGTTCCGGTTCGGCCTGCACGTCCTTCGCGAAGGCGATGAGTTCGTCGGCCCGGTCGTCGATGGCGTCGCAGACGCGGGCTTTGAGGGCCGCGGTTCGGTCGTCGCCGGTCATCGCGTCTCACTCCGGCGCGCGCGGCGGTCGGTCGCGGGAGTCGCGGAGGTTTCGGAGGTCGCCATCAGATAATCCCCTGCGCGGAGAGCACGGCCTGCGAGATGAGCGCGGAGCCGAAGAACGTCCCGAAGAAGACGAACACCGCCACGAGGACGAGCTTCCAGCTGACTTCCTTCATCTTCCCGGTCTGGAGGCCGATAGAGAGCCCCGCGTAGGCGAGAATCGGCGTCGTCGTCGCGAGGAAGTCGACCTTCCCGACGGCGGCCAGAAACGGCGCTTGGACCGGCGAAAACGGGAGCGCCAGAGCGAACGCGAGAATCATCGCGTAGGCGAACGCCGGCAGGTCGAGTGGAATCAGTCGGCCCATGAGCAGGGCGACGAGGCCGATGAGGACGATGAGCGCCATGCCGGGGAGTGCGGCGAGGAAGCCGGTGCCGGTGGCGAGGAGGTTCGCCGTCAGCGTCAGGAACGCCACCACGAGCAGCATCTTCAGCGACTCGACGGAGAACTCCGGGGTCGACATCGACATCTCACTCACCTCCGTCGGTTGCGGCGGCACCGCGGCCGAGTACGGGTGCGAGGACCGCATAAAGGCGCGTGATGACCGGGAGGCCGACGAGGATGACCATGTAGAGCCCCGTGATGCCGGTCAGGAGGTTACTCGTCGCGGCGAAGCTCAGAATCTGGTCCTCGGCGACGCCCGCGCCGCCGACGGCCGCCGCCAGCGACGTGGAACAGGCGGTCATCATGCTCGCGGAGCCCATGCCGCAGGCCATCGAGAGCGCGAGCGGGTGGAGTCCCGTCGCGGGGGCGAAGCCGCCGAGCAGACCGAAGAAGACGGTTCCGAGGACCGTCCCCGTCATGTAGGTGCCGAGGACGCCGCGGCCCTCGGGCGACTCGATGCCGTACTTATCGGTGATGACGCCGAGGGTCGGTTCGCGGGCGATGCTGACCGCGGCCCCGATGGACTCGCGCTTGAGGCCCAAAAGCAGGGCGAGCGGGAGCGCGATGAGAATCGTACCGAGGTTACCGAACTCCTGTAAGACGAACGCCGGCCCGGCCGCCACGAGGTCGTAGAACGACGGCGCGACGAGCGTCCCGTACTTGACGCCGAGCGGCATCAGCGCGATGACGAGAAGCGGCGAAGCGATGCGGCTCACGTCCTCGTCGACGACCCGCCGGAGCGGTTCGAAGAGCGACCCGAGGACGCTGTAACTGAGGACGAGACCGAGGACGACGGCGTACAGGAGCGGCAGGAGCACGACCTGCCCCGGCCCGAGCGGGAACGTTATCGTGCCGATGAGTTCCGCGACGACGACGATGAGAAGAACCGTCAGGTGCGTCCGGAGGTGCGCCGAGAGTCGGCCGCCGGTGCGAATCGGTGCCCATCTATCCGCAGTAGTATCGTTTGTCATATGTGAACAAATTCTGCGAATCGTGGAGATGAAACGCTAGTATATAAAACCTCGTTAGTGATTGTCTGTCGGTTGCGGCAGGGATCGGTGTCGGCGTCGATGACCCACAGACGGGGTTCGCTGCGAGCGGTCCCGTTAGTCTTTAGCCCACCGCCGTCGAAGCGCGCCCAATGACTGCGCAAGCGCTCGAACAGCGCGAACTCGCGGTCGTCATCGGGCTGGAGGTCCACGTTCAACTCGAGACGGCCACGAAGATTTTCTGTAGCTGTTCGACCGAGCCTGCCGAGGACGAGGAGCCGAACACCCGCGTGTGCCCCGTCTGTCTCGGGCTGCCGGGCGCGCTCCCGGTGCTCAACGAGGCGGCGGTGGAGTCGGCGGTCAAAATCGGCAAGGCGCTGAACGCCGACATCGCCGAGGACACCCGCTTCCACCGGAAGAACTACTACTACCCCGACCTGCCCAAGAACTTCCAGATCACCCAGTACGACGCGCCCATCTGCGCCGACGGGACGCTGGAAGTGTCCGTCGAGGGAACCCGCCGCGACATCGGCATCACGCGCGCCCACCTCGAAGAGGACCCCGGCAGCCTCCAGCACAAAGGCGGCAGCATCGACACGGCGGACTACACGCTCGTCAACTACAACCGCGCCGGCACGCCGCTGGTCGAAATCGTCACCGAGCCCGACTTCCGGAGCCCGCAGGAGACCCGCGCGTTCCTCGCGAAGCTCGAAGAGGTGCTCGAATACCTCGGCGTGTTCGACGCCACCCGCGACGGCTCGCTCCGCATCGACGCCAACATCTCGCTCGTCCCCGCTGACGAGGTCGACGACGACGGCGCGATTTCCGACGAGGCGCTCGAAGCGGCCAACCGCACCGAGGTCAAGAACATCTCCAGCCACAAGGGCGCAGAGAAGGCGCTGGCCTACGAGGTCACCCGCCAGAAGAACGCCATCAAGCGCGGCCGCGCCGTCGAACAGGAGACGCGCCACTGGGACGAGTCCCGCGGCATCACCGTCTCGATGCGCTCGAAGGAAGAAGAAAAGGACTACCGCTACTTCCGCGAGGCCGACCTCCCGCCGCTGCAGGTCGCCCACTGGAAAGAAGAGATTCCGATTCCGGAACTCCCCGACGCCCGCCGCGAGCGCTTCCACACCGAGTACGGCATCGACGAGGAGTCCGCCTCGAAGCTCACCTCGACCAAGGAGGTCGCGGACTTCTTCGAGGACGTGGCCGCCGAGTTCGACGCCGACCTCGCGGCGACGTGGGTCGCCGACAACCTCCTCGGCGAACTCAACTACCGTGACATGCACATCACGGACGTATCGGACCGCCTCGACGAGTTCACGCGACTCGTCGAACTCGTCGACGCCGACGAGGTGACGACGAAGAACGCCGAGGAAATCGTCCTCCGCGAGATGCTCGACGAGGGGAAGGACCCCGACACCATCGTCGACGAAGAAGGCCTCGGCAAGGCCGACGACGACGAAATTGGCGGCTTCGTGCAGGAGGCCATCGACGAGAACCCCGACGCCGTCGAGGACTACCACAACGGCGAGGGCGGCGCGCTGAACTTCCTCGTCGGGCAGGTCATGCAGAAGTCCAAGGGGAGCGCCGACCCCGGCACCGTGAACCAGTTGCTCCGCGAGCGACTGGACGAGTAACCGACCGTCTTCGGTTTCACTTCTCCGCGACGTGCGGTCGTTTCCTGTCAGACCCGGAGAGTGTGACTACGACCAGTCGTCGTCATCGTCGCGGCCGAACACCATCGCCGACCCGAGGACGACCGCAAACCACGTCAACGCCTCCTCCGCCGCCGGCGACGACGGAAGCGGGCGGTCCACGCCGGTCCGGTAGACGAGGTAGTAGTCGCCGTCGACTTCGAACACTCTCGCGCCCGCGTCCGCAGACCAGAGTTCGCGGTCCGCGGTCGCCGACCCATCCTCGATAGCCGTCCACGCGGTCGGGTATCGGTCGGGAGGTCGAGCGACCCCATCCAGCGCCGCCACGGCCGAGACGCGCGCCGTCGAGAGGACGTACCGGCCGTCCTCCCACGTCGATTCGCGCTCGAAGACCCGGCCGTCGTAGTACGCGAGGTACGGTTCATCGGCGTCGAGGTGCCCTGACGAGCTCGATTTCACGTCCGGGTGGTCCACCGCGAGCGTCTCGTTCAGGGTCACGGCCTCCAGCGCGCAGTAGCGAGTCACCGACGACCCGACCGAGCAGGCGAAGCCGTCGATACCGTGCCACAACGCCGAGCGAGCGTCGCGGTCCGGCACGACGAGTCGGTTATCCTCGACTCCGATTTCGGCGGATTCGTAGGTGTACGTCGGCCCGGTGAGCCCAAGCGCCGGCCCCCAAAGCGGCGTGAAAATCAAGAGGACCGCGAGGCCGAGGCGGAGGTGTTCGGTGGAGGGCTGTCGCATGGCGCTCCCTTCCGACCCGGCGAGGAAAGTCGTTCTGCTGTCAGGTCAGTCGGCAGGGGTCGGAGATGGCCGAGATTAATCGTCGCCCGCCGCCGGCGTCGCCCCGCGGTCGATAACGCCCTCGCGCCACGTGCCGAGTCGGAACCAGACGACTGCGACCGCGAACGAGGCGACCGCACCAGCGACGTAGGCCCACCAGAGGCCTTCGACGCCCCACGCGAGACCGGAGATGGGACCGATTCCGGGAACCGTGACGGTCCACGCGAACGCGACGGCGAGCGCGACGGGGACGCGGAAAATCCACCGCGAGAGGAACGACAGCGCCATCGCGGCCTTGGTGATTCCCGCGCCGCGGAACGCCCCCTGAATCACCATCACGCCGCCGAAGAACGCCCACGACGGGGCGACGATTCGGAGGAACGTCACGCCCGCGTTGATGACCGGCTGTTCGTCGATAAAGAGGCGCATCGCCTCGGCCGGGAAGGCCACGACGAGCCCCGCGGCGGCGAAGAGCAGCCCCATCGTCCCCGCCATCGCGGTCCACGTGACCGAGGCGGCCCGGTCGGGCGTCCGCGCGCCGAGGTTCTGGCCGACGCCCGTCGCCGTCGCCTGTCCGACGGCTCCCGAGACGGACCACGAGACAGACATCAGGCGCAGGCCGATGCCGTAGGCCGCGGTCGGCGTCGGGCCGAACCGGGCGACGAACGCGGCCATCACGACCGCCGAAAAGCTCCGCGCCCACCCGTCGAGGGTGGCCGGGTAGCCGATGTCGACCAGCTTTCTGAGGCGTTCCGGGTCGGGTCGGAGGTCGGCGAGTCGGAGCCTGACGCCCCAGTCACCGCGCAGGAGGATGTAGACGCCAGCAGCCGTGGCGAACAGGCGGGCGACGAGCGTCGCAATCGCCGCGCCGCGGGTTCCCATCCCCGCAATCGGTCCCCAACCGATGATGAGAATCGGGTCGAGGACGACGTTGAGGCCGGCGGAGGCGACCATGAGCCACATCGCGGTCTTCGTGTCACCCGCGCCCTGGAGCGCCGCCCGAAACGCGAAAAACAGGAACGTGAGCGGGAGCGAGAGGAAGATGATCTCGATGTAGGCGAGCGCCTCGGTGAAGACGGCACCCTCCGCGCCGATGAGTTCCAAAAGCGGATATCTGAACGCGAAGCCGGCGACGGCGAGGACGACCGAGACGGCGAGGGTGAGAAGCACCGTCTGACCGACGACGCGGTCGGCCTCGCGGTCGTCGCCCGCGCCGACGTGCTGCGAGACGAGGGCGATGGTCGCGGCGGTGATACCCATCGCAGTCGAGACGAACATCCAACTCGTCGGGAACATGAGCGAGACGGCGGCGACGGCGTCCGCGCCGACGCGGCCCACCCAGAACACGTCCGCGAGGTTGTACAGCGTCTGGAGGAGGTTCCCCGCGACGAGCGGCCACGAGAGCGAAAGCAGTTTGGGGGCGATTGCCCCCTCGGTCATGTCGATTCGCGAATCACCCGACACGGTCTCAGGTTCGGCGGGTAGGGGTTATCGGTTCTGGTGTCGCGGGCGCTCCGCACCGAGGTCGCGTCCGCGCGAGCGAGCCGGTGAAATTGAAATCCGACGGGAGACGCGGCGTGTGGCGGACGCGTCGGCAGACACACACCTTCGCGCGCGAAGCGCGCTCACCCGCACGCCCGTATCCGCGCGCGTTGAGGCCGCTACGCTCCGAATTCGGCACGAAAGGTTTAGGACAACCCCCATCATATCGCCGCTCAATGAGCAGGGGTCCGGAACTCATCATCACGGAGAAGGACAACGCCGCGAGGCGCATCGCCGACATCCTGAGCGGCGAGACCGCCTCCGCGGAGCGAATGAACGGCGTGAACGTCTACAAGTGGGGCGGCAAGCGCTGTATCGGGCTGTCGGGCCACGTCGTCGGCGTGGACTTCCCGCCGGAGTACAACGACTGGCGCGACGTGGAGCCGGTCGAACTCATCGGCGCGCCCGTCGAGAAACACCCCACGCAGGAGAACATCGTCGCCGCGCTCCGCCGGCTCGCCCGCCGCGCGGGGAACGTCACCATCGCGACCGACTACGACCGCGAGGGCGAACTCATCGGGAAGGAGGCGTACGAACTCGTCCGCGACGTGAACGAGGACGTGCCCGTCGACCGCGTGCGGTTTTCCTCTATCACGAAGCGCGAGGTGACGGAGGCGTTCGAAAACCCCGACGACCTCGACTTCGACCTCGCCGCCGCGGGCGAGGCCAGACAGATTATCGACCTCGTCTGGGGGGCCGCGCTCACGCGGTTCCTCTCGCTTTCGGCCCGCCAACTCGGCAACGACTTCATATCGGTCGGCCGCGTGCAGGGGCCGACGCTGAAGCTCATCGTCGACCGCGAGCGCGAAATCGAGGCGTTCGACCCCGAGGACTACTGGGAGCTGTTCTCCAAGCTGACGAAGGACGCCGACGGTGACGCCGAGTCCTTCGAGGCGCAGTACTTCTACCTCGACGACGACGGCACCGAGGCCGAACGCGTCTGGAACGAGGAGGACGCAGAGGAAGCCTACCAGACGCTCCTCGGCGTCGAAGCCGCGGAAGTCGCGTCGGTCAACCGCCGCACGCGGACCGACACGCCGCCCGCGCCGTTCAACACCACGCAGTTCATCCGCGCCGCCGGCTCCATCGGCTACTCCGCCCAGCGGGCGATGAGCATCGCCGAGGACCTCTACACGGCCGGCTACATCACCTACCCGCGGACCGACAACACGGTGTACCCCGACGACCTCGACCCGCGCGAACTGCTCGGCGCGTTCGAGGGCGACCGCCGGTTCAAGGAGGACGCCGAGTCCCTCCTCGAACAGGAGGAAATCGAGCCAACCGAGGGCGACAACGAGACGACCGACCACCCGCCGATTCACCCGACCGGCGAACTCCCCTCGGCGTCCGACCTCACCGAAGACGAGTGGGACGTGTACGAACTCGTCGTCCGGCGCTTCTTCGCCACCGTCGCCGAGGACGCCGTCTGGGAGCACCTCCGCGTCGTCGCCGAGGTCGAGGGGCTCTCGCTGAAGGCCAACGGCAAGCGCCTGCTCGAAGCCGGCTACCACGACGTCTACCCGTACTTCAACTCCAGCGAGTCGTTCGTGCCGGACGTCGAGGAAGGCGAGTCGCTCGTGCTGTCCGATACGCACCTCGACGCCAAGCAGACCCAGCCCCCGCGGCGCTACGGCCAGTCCCGGCTCATCGAGACGATGGAACAGATGGGCATCGGGACGAAGGCGACCCGCCACGACGTGATTCAGAAGCTCTACGACCGCGGCTACATCGAGAGCGACCCGCCGCGGCCGACCCGCCTCGCGCGGGCCGTCGTGGAGGCCTCCGAGGACTTCGCGAAGCTCATCGTCAGCGAGGAGATGACCTCGCAGCTCGAATCCGACATGCTGGCTATCGCCCGCGGCGAGGCCACCCTCGAAGACGTGACCGAGGAGTCCAAGGAGATGCTCCAGGACGTGTTCGAGGGGCTGATGGAGTCCCGCGAGGAACTCGGCAAGCAACTGCAGGACTCGCTGAAGGCCGACAAGACGGTCGGAACCTGTCCGGAGTGCGGCGGCGACCTCGTCGTCAGAAAGAGCCGCCGCGGCTCGTACTTCATCGGCTGTGACTCCTACCCCGACTGCACCCACACCCTGCCGCTTCCTTCCACGGGGAAGCCGCTCATCATGGAGGAGTCCTGCGAGGACCACGACCTCCACCACATCAAGATGCTCGCCGGGCGCAAGACGTTCGTCCACGGCTGTCCGCTCTGTAAGGCCGAGGAGGCCGACGAGGAAGACGACCTCGTCATCGGGACGTGTCCGGAGTGCGGTGAGGAAGAAGGAGGAGAGCTAGCTATCAAGCGGCTCCGCTCCGGCTCGCGGCTCGTCGGCTGTACCCGGTACCCCGACTGCGACTACTCGCTGCCGCTGCCCCGTCGCGGCGACATCGAGGTGACAGACGAGTCCTGCGACGAACACGACCTCCCGGAGCTCCGGATTACCTACGAGGGCGACCGCGAGCCGTGGGAACTCGGCTGTCCCATCTGCAACTACCGCGAGTATCAGGCCCAGCAGAACGGCGAGGGCGGCTCCGACTTGGAGAGCATCAGCGGCATCGGCGCGAAGACCGCCGAGAAGCTGAAAGACGCCGGTATCGAGGACGTGAAGACGCTGAAGGCGTCCGAACCCGACGACATCGCGGCGAAAGTCGAAGGCGTTGGTGCGGATACGGTTCGGAAGTGGCAGACTGCGGCGGACTGAAGAACAAATCGTAACGTCACAGACACGAACCGCCCGATACCACCCGAACCCCTCATTTCATCCGCACGCTTTTTACGCCCCCTCAAGCAAAGAGCGACCAATGAGCTATCCGTGGGAAGACTGGGATCATATCACCAAAATCGACCCTGACAAGGACCTCGTCGACGGCGAGACGTTCGAAGACGTGTGTGAGACGGGCACCGACGCCCTCGAAATCGGCGGCACGCTCGACATCACAGAGGAGAAGATGGAACGCGTCATCGAGGCCACCTCGAAGTACGACGTGCCCATCTACCAGGAGCCGTCGAACCCCGGCGTCGTCATCGACGACGACGCGCTGGACGGCTACCTCATCCCGACGGTGTTCAACGCGAGCGACTCGTTTTGGATCACCGGCGCGCACAAAGAGTGGGTCCGCATCGAAGACGGCCTCGACTGGGACCGCACCCACACCGAGGCGTACATCGTGTTGAACCCCGAGTCGTCGGTCGCCGAGTACACCGACGCCGACACCGACCAGTCCGCCGAGGACGTGGCCTCCTTCGCCCGCGTCGCCGAGAAGATGTTCGGCCAGAAAATCATCTACGTCGAGTACTCGGGTACCTACGGCGACCCCGAGAAGGTCGGCGCGGCGCACGACGCGCTCGACGACGCGACGCTGTTCTACGGCGGCGGCATCCACGACTACGAGTCGGCCTACGAGATGGGCCAGCACGCGGACGCGGTCGTCGTCGGCAACCTCCTGCACGACGAGGGCGTCGACGCGGTGCGCGAGACGGTCGAGGGCGCGAAGGACGCGACCGCCGAACTCGTCGCCGAGTAATCCCCACGGACGCAGTTTCCGCTTCTACGCCGATTCCATCGGCTCGGCCGACCCCGAGTTTGCGTCGCCAGCGCGCGACTCCCGAGTCACGTCCACGCCGAGCGTCGTGGCGTCCGGCGCGCCGCGGCCGAGGAGCGTCGCGGCCGCGACGAGAAAGCAGAACGACGCGATTGCGGCGAGCACGGTTCCGACGGCCGGCACCGCGGCGCAGAGGGAAACAAGCAGGCGCGCGACGAAGCCGACGAGCGCGACGGCTGAGGCGACGCGGACGAACGAGCGGTCGAGCGCGAGGTCGCGTGTGACCGGAATCGCCGCGACGAGCGACCGCTCGCGGGCGAGGGCGACCGTCGCGGCCACCGAGAGATACGAACCCGCCAGCGTGGCGACCCCGGCCGCGGCGAGCGTGGCGGTGTCGAGCAGGGAGAGACCGAGAAGCCCGAACATCGCTGGATCGGTCGCGTGCGTGAGCATCGAAAGCGACGGCGAGGACCCCGGAAGGGCGGCGGTCGCGAGGCCGACCGCGGGGAGTTGGAGCGCGACGAGCGCAGCCGAGAGGCGAGCACCGTCGACGGCCATACCGGTGAGGTCGTCGAACGACGGGAGCGCGGTCGCCTCGCAGTCGCCAGCGCGAACGAGGCGGATGACGTAGCCCGCAAGCAGAACCCCCGCGAGCGGCGTGGCGAGCGATGCGAGCGTCGCGAGGACGCCGACGAGCGTCGTATCGAACGAGGCGTCTTCGGCGAGCGGGAGGGCGAACGCGGCTTCGAGGTCTGAAACGTCCATGGCCGAGGCGAGGTGGCCGCGGGTTCGGATATAAACCTCAGCATCAGCCGTCGCGGTGGAAGGGAGAAGCGATTCACTCCTCGTCGGTCGGCTCACCGTCCCAGTAGCCGACGTCGGCGTCTCGCGGATAGTAGCCGTGGAGCGTCCGGGCGTTCTTGTCGCCGCCCGGCGGCGCGCCGCAGAACACCCCGACTTTGTCGGAGTCCGGGTAGACCGTCACGTCGGGGTGGTTCATGGTCGAGAGCGCGAGGTATCGGAGCGGTTCGTCGCCGTCGTTCTCGATTTGTCTCGCGTAGTCGGCTCCCGCGGGGAGCGCGACGTAGGTGTCCGGTTCGAGGTCGAGGTCGGCCGCGCCCCCTCGTGTCCGGAGCGTGCCGGTTCCGGAGAGCACGTACAGCGCCTCCTCGTTGCCTTCGTGGTAGTGCGTCGGCCACGGACGCTTCCCCGGCGGGACTTCGTAGAGCGAACAGCCGAGGTCGCGGCCGCCGGCGTCGTCCGCGAGTCGCTTCCGGCGGAACGCGAAGCGGTCGCCCCGCTCGCTTTCGGACCAGTCAAGGTCGGCGGCCCGGGCGGCCTCCGGTGCCGGACCGGACGCCGAGGCGGCGTCGGCATCGGTTCGCGGTTCGTCCGCCGGCCCGTCCGGTGAGTCGGGAGCCATACCGAGAGGACACGTGCCGCGAACTAAGTACCACGGTACCACAGACCCCGTCAACGTGTGTCCCGCGTACGTTCCGCTTCTCGGTGGATTCGACACTCGAACGCGTCCGAGCGAGGCGAAGACACGATGTTTAAGACGAACGGTCGGGAACCACGTCGTATGCGAAACCGAACGTACACGGCCGACGCCGAACCCGGTGACACGGTCACCGTCGCCGGCTGGGTCCACGAAGTTCGTGACCTCGGCGGCATCGCGTTTCTGATTCTCCGGGACACCTCCGGCAAGATTCAGGTCAAGTTCGAGAAAGACGAGATGGACGACGACCTCGTCGAGACGGGTCTCGGCGTCCACCGCGAGAGCGTCATCTCCGTGACCGGCGAGGTCGCGGAAGAGCCCCGCGCGCCGACGGGCGTCGAAGTCACGCCCGAGAGCCTCGACGTCATCGCCGAGGCCGAGGCACAGCTCCCGCTCGACCCCTCCGGCAAGGTCGACGCCGAGCTCTCGACGCGCCTCGACAACCGCACGCTCGACCTCCGCAAGGACGAGGTCAAGGCCATCTTCGAGATTCGCGCCGAGGTCCAGCGCGCCGTCCGCGAGCAGTTCCGCGACCTCCGCGCCACGGAGATCAACACGCCGAAAATCGTCGCCACGGGGACCGAGGGCGGCACCGAGCTCTTCCCCATCACCTACTTCGGCAAGGAGGCGTTCATGAACCAGTCGCCGCAGCTGTTCAAGCAGCTGATGGTCGGCTCCGGTCTGGAGCGCGTCTTCGAGGTCGGCCCCATCTTCCGCGCCGAAGAGCACAACACGCCCCGCCACCTCAACGAGGCGACCTCCATCGACTTCGAGTCGGCGTTCATCGACCACACGGAAGCGATGGACGTGTGCGAGGCCGTCGTCACGGCCGCCTACGAGGCCGTCGAGGAGAACTGCCAGGACGAACTCGAAGCGCTCGGTCTCGAAGACGAGTTCGAAGCGCCGTCCGACGAGTTCCCGCGACTCACCTACGAGGAGGCCATCCAGCGCATCAACGCCACGGGCAAGCTCGACGAGCAGCTCGTCTGGGGCGACGACCTCCCCACCGAGGGCGAAAAGGCGCTCGGCGAGGACGTCGGCGAGCACTACTTCATCACCGACTGGCCCAGCGAGATCAAGCCGTTCTACATCAAGGACCACGACGACGACGAGACCCTTTCGACGGGCTTCGACATGATGCACCCGAACATGGAACTCGTCTCGGGCGGCCAGCGTGAACACCGCTTCGACCACCTCGTCGCCGGCTTCGAACAGCAGGGTCTCGACCCCGACGCGTTCGAGTACTACACGAAGATGTTCAAGTACGGCATGCCCCCGCACGCAGGGTTCGGCCTCGGCGGCGAGCGGCTCATCATGACGATGCTCGGACTGGAGAACATCCGAGAGGCTGTTCTGTTCCCGCGTGATCGCCAGCGTCTGAGCCCGTAAGGACGAAGACCTGGCGAGCTAACGAGGCGAGCGCACGCGAGTCTCGTCAACCCGGCAGCGTCTGTCGCCCTAGGCGACGGCGCAACACGAGCGCGGGAGCAACGAGCAAATCTTCGATTTGCGAGTGAGTTCCCACGAGACAGACAACGCCTGAGTCCGTAGATGAAGGCGTTTCTGCGAGTGGGTGCTCGTCGGACGAACAACGTGAGTCCGACGGTGTTCCCGCGTGATCGCCAGCGTCTGAGCCCATAGGGCGAAGACCTGACGAGCTAACGAGGCGAGTGCACGCGAGTCTCGTCAGCCCGCCAGCGCCTGTCGCCCGAGGCGACGGCGCACCACCGACGCGTCTCACTTTTTGCGAAACAGTCGTTATCTCCCGGGCACGTTAGACCACCATGCACGAACGTCGTCGTCGCGAGGGATACCGATGACCAGCCCGAAGCGAATCGTCGACGACGCCACCGACGACGCGGCCGACGACGAGGATTCGGCGCTCGAAGAGCTGGTCGCCGGTGTCGTCATGGCGCTCATCTTTCTGGTTGGCTTCGGCCTACTCGCGCTCGGGGTGTCGTGGTTCTGGATCGTCTTCCCGGTCGGCTTCGCGGGCGTGCTCCCCGCCGCGCTCGCCCTCGTCCGCATCTACGAGTCCCGCCGCGGCGGCGGCGCGGACGAGTCGTTGACGACCGAGACCGAAGACGCGCTCGAAACGCTCCGGCGGCGCTACGCGACCGGCGAACTCTCCGAGGAGGAGTTCGAGGCGAAAGTCGAGCGGCTGTTAGAGACGGAGACGGTCGCCGATGCCCGGGAGTCGACCGCGGCACGCCGGCGCGAGGGCGAAGCAGGCGATGCGGAGCGAGAGGCGGCGTTCGACCGCGACTGACGCGGACGCGACGAAACGCAACACCGTTAACCGACCCCCGTCGTAGAACGACCGATGAGCGACGACGCGACGGCGTTCGTGCCCGGTCACGTGACGGGGTTTTTCAGCGCCCACCCCGCCGACGACCCGGCGACCGCCGGTTCCCGCGGGGCGGGGCTGACACTCTCCCACGGCGTCACCGTGACGGTCGAACCGGCGCAGGAGACGACCGTCACCCTCGACGGCGAGGCGGTCGAGATGCCGCCCGTCGCGGACGTGCTTCGGTCGCTGGGCGTGACGGCCGCCGTCGACGCGGAAAGCGACCTGCCGCTCGGTGCTGGCTTCGGCGTCTCGGGTGCGATGGCGCTCGGGGGCGGCGTCGCGTCGAACGCGGTCTTCTCCCGCGGACGCTCGGAAAACGAACTCGTCACCCTCGCCCACGTTGCCGAGGTCCGCGCGGGGACCGGCCGTCGGCGACGTGGTCGCGCAGGCCCGTGGTGGGATGCCGATCCGGGTCGAACCCGGCGCGCCGGCCCACGGCCGGATGGACGGCGTCCCCGCGCGCCCCGAAATCGAATACGTCGCGTTCGGCGGCCTCTCGACGGCCGACGTGCTGTCGGGAGACACAACAGCACTCACTACGGCCGGTGAGGCGGCCCTCGAAGCACTCCGCGCCGAGCCGACGCTCGACCGATTTGTCGTCGAGTCGCGGCGGTTCGCCCGCGACGCCGGCCTGTTGACCGACCGGGTCGAAGCCGCAGTCGACGACGTGCGCGCGGCCGGCGGCGACGGCTCGATGGCGATGCTCGGCGAGACGGCGTTCGCGGTCGGGTCGGGGCTGTCGGACGCCGGCTACGACCCAGAGCGCTGCCGCGTCCACCCCGCGGGCGCGACGCTGCTGAGTGAGTAGGCGGCCGCGAGGCCCTCTCGGACCGGCCGGAGCGTTTCAGCCACCCAGCCGCCCCGATGAGAAAACGTGTTACTGTCGCGGCGACGATCCACCACCAATGAGCGACATCGAGATTCCCGAGAGCCACCCGAGATACCAGTCGCTTCTCACCCGTCACCGCATCGAAGAGGGCGTCGAGAAGGGTATCACGAGCCGGCAGGGACTCATCGCGCAGGGGCGCGGCGAGGCGTTCGACTACCTCCTCGGCGAGCGGACGATTCCGAGCGCGGACGAGGCGGCGCGGGCGGCCGCGGCGCATCTCCTGCTCGCAGACCACCCGGTCATCTCCGTCAACGGGAACGTCGCGGCGCTCTGCCCCGGCGAAATCGTCGAACTCGCCGCGGCCGTCGACGCCGACATCGAGGTGAACCTGTTCAACCGCACCGACGAGCGCATGCGGGCCATCGTCGACCACCTGCGCGACCACGGCGCGGACGAAGTGAAGGGACTCACCGCCGACGGGCGGATTCCCGGCATCGACCACGAGCGCGCGAAGGTCGACGCCGACGGCATCGGAAGCGCCGACGTGGTCGTCGTCCCGCTGGAAGACGGCGACCGGGCCGAGGCGCTCGGCGCGATGGACAAAGTCGAAATCGTCGTCGACCTCAACCCGATGTCGCGGTCGGCGCAGGTCGCTACAGTCCCCATCGTGGACAACATCGTGCGCGCGGTGCCGAACATCACCGCTCACGCCCGCGACCTGCGAGACGCCGGCGCGACGCGCGAGGAACTGGAAGCCATCGTCGCCGACTTCGACGCCGACGCCGCGCTCGACGCCGCCGAGCGAGCGATTCGGAGCGGAAGCGACGAGTGAGGAACGGGAACAAAATCATTTCTGGGCGACACGAGACGTGCCGGTATGGACCATCAGCGAACGCTCGCAGTCGTGATGGCGGTCGTCGGTTTCGGAGCCATCGTCGCCGGAGTCCATCAGGAACTGCTCCACGTCGCACCCGGATACGACGGAACGATAACGACGGGATGGGACGGCCGACTCAACCACGAGGAGTACTTGCTGGCGCAACTCGGGGGCGTCGGCGTCGTCGGGGCGCTGGCCGCGCTCCGGTGGAAGCACGCCGTGGCCCTCCCCGTAGCAGTCGGTGGAGTCGAAATCGGCTATTCGCTCGTAGCCGTGTCCCACTACGTTCGGGACCCGGGACTCTACACCACGGTCCAGACGTTCGACGGGACGACGCGACTCGTCCTCGGGGCGGAACCGTTCTTACTCGTCGTCGGCGGCCTCCTGTTCCTCGGTGCCGGCGTCGCCGCGTGGCGAACTCACGGCGAGCGCGCCGCAGGCGTGCGAGAGTTCGTCGCCGACGCGGGACGCGAACAGCGTCTCGTGGGACTCCGCGACGAGTGAGAACCAGCGACCCCGTCCACAGAAAGCATTTCCACGTTGACAGGCATAGCGACGAGCGTGCCCTCCAGCGATTCGAGCGGGTTCGACGAACCCAGAGCGACGGACGTACAGGACGCGTCGACCGACGACGCGACCGACGAGGACGACGATACCAAGAAGACGATTCTCGACCGCCTCGTCGACGTGCTGTGGATTCTCCCGTGGTGAGCGTCGCTATCCGAACCCGCTCACCAGCACCGCGAGCCATTGGGCCGGGTCGCGTCGCCGACGGACCTCGACCGAATCGACCCACTTGACCCACTGGAAGCCGCGGCGGTTCGGCGCGACCAGTCGGAGTGGCGCGCCGTGGCCGTGCGAGAGCGGTTCGCCGCCGACGCGGGTCGCCAACAGCATCTCGCGGGCCTCCGCGATTGGAAACGACCACCGAAAGCCCGTCACCGACCGGACCGTCACCCACCGCGCCGACGAGTGAACACCGGCGCTATCGAGCGCGTCGCCGAGTCTGACGCCGGTCCAGTTCTGCTCGGTGTACCAGCCACTCGTGCAGTCCAAGAGGACCGACCGCGTCTCGTCGGGCGTGAGGTCGGCCCGGTCGAGTTCGAGCGGGCGGTCGACCAGCCCCGCGACCGAAAGCGACCACGAGTCGGGGTCGACGGGGTCGGGGTCGTCGGCGACCCAACTCGTCACGGGAAACGCGTCGTTGCCCTCACCGGGCGGGAGCGGCCGCGACCCGGTGAATCGTCGGCTGACGCCGCGGAGCGCCCCGACGGTCTCGGTCGCGCGATAGCTCGCCGCGCCGAAGACGAGTATCGCGCCGTACTGGAGCGCCCGGCGACGCTCCGCGAAATCAACCGCGCGGGGCGGGCGAAAGCGAGACCGGAGATGGACGAGAAGAATCGGCAGCACGAGCAGGCCGAAGCCGATATGGACGTTGAGAAGCGTCCAGAAGGCGATTCGGACCTCGACGCCGAGCACCCACGCGACGCCGGTTCCGAGGGCGGCGAGCGCGACGACCGCGAGGAGCACCGAGAGCGCGGTGTGACGGTCGCGGAGCCGCGAGTCGAGCACGCGCCGGCGGACCCGGTAGAGTTTGAAGCCGACGAGCGCGACCAGCGAGAGGCCGGCGACGCCGTGGGCGACGAACAGGAGGCCGTTGGCCGGGTGGCCGGCCCCGAGGCTCAGCACGCCCGAGAGCGTCTCGAAGACGACGAGCGCGAAGATGGACCAGTCGACCGCCCGCGGCGGCGGTTCGAACCGCCGGAGGGCGCGAGCCGCGCGGCTTGCCATGAGAAGTGATAGCGCTTCGAGCGGGAATAGGGTGTCGCGGGAGACGGCGAGAGCGGAGACGAAAACGAGACGGGCGCGGCGGCTCAGTTGTCAGGCGTCAGCGCCGGTGGGAGGTCCGCGTCGAATCGGTCTCTGTCGTGCGGTTCGGAGAAGTCGAGGTCGGGGCCGACGCCGTAGATGCGCTTGGGGTTGATGTCGCCGTGGCTGACGAAGTAGTGCCGGACGATGTGGTCCATGTTGACCGTCTTCTCGATGCCGGGGAGTTGGTAGAGTTCCTTCGTGTAGTTCCAGAGGTTGTCGTACTCGTGGATAGCCTTCTTGTTGCACTTGAAGTGCGTGTGGTAGACGTGGTCGAAGCGAATCAGCGTCGCGAACATCGCGATGTCCGCCTCGGTGAGCACGTCGCCCGCGAGAAACCGCTGGTCGTCGAGCACTTCGTCCCAGTGGTCGAGCGCGTCGAACAGCTCCTCGACGGCCTCTTCGTAGGCTTCCTGGGTCGTCGCGAATCCGGCGCGGTAGACGCCGTTGTTGACCGGCTCGTAAATCTCGTCGATGAGGCGGTCGACCTCCTCCTCGTAGCCGTCGGGGTTGAGGTCCACGTCGTTGTCGGCGAAGGGGTCGAACGCCTCGTCGAGCATCCGCATTATCTCGCGGGACTCGTTGTTGACGATGGTCTCGCGCTCTTTGTCCCACAGTACGGGCACGGTGACGCGCCCGGTGAACTCGTCGTCGGCGCGGAGGTAGATGTCGCGGAGGAACTCCTCGCCGTACAGCGGGTCCGGGAGGTTCTCGGAGAACTCCCAGCCGTCGTCGATGCGGACGGGTTCGACGAGCGACAGCGAAATCACGTCTTCGAGGCCCTTCAGCGCGCGCGTCATCGCGGTGCGGTGGGCCCACGGACAGGCGCGGCAGATGTAGAGGTGATACCGGTCGGCCTCGACCGGGAACCGCTCGTCCTCGCCGACCCAGTTGCGAAAGTCGGTCGTCTGGCGCTCGAACTCGCCGTCCTCGTTGTTGGCGACGAACTTGTCGGTTCGCCACTCGCCTTCGTAGAGCATGTTCATGCTACCACGACCTGGAGTGCTCGCATGTCTGTTCGTTAGGACGTGAACACCAAAAGTTGGGAGGCGACATCGGTGTAACCGGCCATCTATCGGGGCCGTCGTCGCGTGTCTCTGTCTCATGTAAAAAGTTCGGAATAACTGGTCCGGGCCCATGTAATTCGATCACACAGTCACAGCCGCGCGACTGACTCAGTGAGTGTCACGTTGAGAAAAAGTCATCATAGATTGTGGCAATTGTTGGTACGTCACATGGTGGTACTAGACATCGAGACAGAGGATGGACAGCGCGAGGCGCTTCGCCGGATGCTCACGATTCGGGCGTTCGACACGAAAGCGGCCGACCTATTCAGCGACGGCGAACTCCCCGGGTTCGTCCACCTCTACGTCGGTGAGGAAGCGGTTGGGGTCGGCGCGTGTTCGGCCCTCGAATCGGACGATTACATCACGAGCACCCACAGGGGACACGGCCACTGTATCGCGAAGGGACTCGATCCGGACCTGATGATGGCCGAACTGTTCGGGAAGGCCAACGGCTACTGTAACGGCAAAGGCGGGTCGATGCACATCGCGGACGTCGACGCGGGGATGCTCGGGGCGAACGGCATCGTCGGCGCGGGGCCGCCGCTGGCGACGGGTGCCGCGCTCACGTCGCACCTGAAAGGCGAAGACACCGTCGCGCTGGCGTTCTTCGGTGACGGCGCGGTCGCACAGGGGCAGGTCCACGAGGCCATCAACCTCGCGGCGACGTGGGACCTCCCGGCGGTGTTCCTCGTCGAGAACAACCAGTACGGCGAGGCGACACCCGTCGAGAAACAGCACAACGTCCAGAATCTCAGTGAGACCGCGGAGGCGTACAACATCCCCGGCTTCACCGTTGATGGCATGGACATCACTGCCGTCTACGAGGCCGTCAAGGAGGCGCGCAAGCGGGCCGCCGACGGTGAGGGACCGACGTTCATCGAGGCCGAGACGTATCGGTACCACGGGCACTTCGAGGGCGACCAACAGCCGTATCGGACCGAAGAAGACGTAGCGATTTGGAAGGACCGCGACGCCATCGAGTCGTTCAAGCGACGACTCGTGGATGCGGGAACGATAACCGAAGCCGAGTTCGACGAGATGAAAGCCGAAATCGACCAGCAGATCGAAGACGCCGTCGGGAAGGCGAAAGACGCGGCGTACCCCGACCCGAGCGAGGCGTACGAGGACATGTTCAACGCGGCCGTCCCGGAGATTAGCGACTTTTCCAGCGGGATGCGGGCCGACGGAGGTGAAGACCGATGAGCACAGAGACCAGCAGCGGAACCGGCCCGGACCGGACGAAGGAGATGACCATCAGGGAGGCGATTCGACTCGCCCTCCGCGAGGAACTCGAACGCGACGACGACGTGTTCGTCATGGGCGAGGACGTCGGCGCGTTCGGCGGCGTCTACGAGGTCACGGGCGACCTCGTCGAGCAGTTCGGCGAGGAGCGCGTCCGCGACACCCCCATCAGCGAGGCCGGGTTCATGGGCGCGGCGGTCGGCGCGGCGGCGACCGGGACGCGACCAGTCGTCGAAATCATGTTCTCGGACTTCATCGGCGTCTGCTCCGAGCAGATAATCAACCAGATGGCGAAGAACCGCTACATGTTCGGCGGCAAGACGGAGATGCCCGTCACCGTCCGAACGACCGAAGGCGGCGGCAGCGGCGCGGCCAGCCAGCACTCCGGGACGATTCACACGTGGTTCGCCCACTTCCCCGGCGTGATGGCCGTCGCGCCCGCGACGCCGGCGTCCGCTAAGGGGCTCCTGAAGTCGGCCATCCGGTCCGACGACCCGGTCATCGTCTTCGAGAACAAGCAGATATACGAACAGAAGGGCGAGGTGCCGCTCGACGACGACTTCACCATCCCAATCGGCACCGCGAGCGTCGAACGCGAGGGCGAGGACGTGACTGTCGTCGCCACCCAGCGCATGGTCGGCGAATCGCTCGAACTCGCCGAGGAACTCGCCGGACAGACGAGCGTCGAGGTCATCGACCTCCGGTCGCTCTACCCGATGGACACCGAGACGCTGGTCGAGAGCGTGAAAAAGACCGGGCGCCTCGTCATCGCCGACGAGAGCCCGCTGTCGTACGGGACTCACGCCGAGGTGGCGACGCGCGTCATGGAGAACGCGTTCTACAGCCTCGACGCCCCCATCCAGCGGGTCGGCGTCGCCGACGTTCACATCCCTTTCAGCCCCGCGCTCGAAGAGGAAGTGCTCCCCCACGGCTCCGACGTGGAGGCCGCAATCAACCGCATCGTGTAAGTGACGACCGCTATCGGGCTCGTCGTCAACCCCGCCGCCGGCCGCGACATCCGCAGGCTCACCGGCGGCGCGAGCGTCAGTAACAACTACGCGAAACGCCGCACCGCGGGCTGCGTCCTCGCGGGGCTGACGCTCGTCGACGACGACGTGCTCGTCATGCCCGACAGCACGGGGCTCGCCGACCGCATCGTCGACGACGCGCCCGACGACCTCGGCGTCGAGTTCGTGGACATGACGGTCACCGCGTCGGGACGGGACAGCCGAGCGGCCGCGGCCCACTTCGCGGACCACGCCGACGCCGTCGTCGTCCTCGGCGGCGACGGCACGACGCGAGACGTGGCCCAGACTATCGGCGACGTACCGGTCGTGAGCATCTCGACGGGGACGAACAACGTCGTCCCGACGCCCGTCGACGGCACCGTCG